>JBLMZJ010000041.1:0-4711 GCA_050258735.1 Deltaproteobacteria bacterium
GTATACTGCACTCTCAACGATACCACGTATGTAAGTATTGCCCAGCTTGGTCTTGGTCTGCCCCTCAAACTGTGGTTCCTTGACTAGAACCGATATAATTCCAGCCATACCTTCTCGGATATCCTCGCCGGAGAGATTTCCGTCATTCTCTTTCAATATATTATTCTTACGCGCATAGTCATTGATCACCCGGGTCAGGGCATTTTTGAAGCCTATCTCATGGGTGCCGCCCTCCTGGGTGCGGATGTTGTTGGCGAAGGAGTACAGATTCTCCGTATAACCGTTGTTGTACTGCACCGCCGCCTGGACCACCACATCCTCCTTGCGGCATTCAACATAGAACGGCTCCGTATTCAGGGTTTCCTTGCTTTTGTTGACATAGGTGACGAAATCCTTGAGTCCATTGGAATAGTGCAGTTCCTTAATATATGGTTCATCTTCGCGGTCATCCCGGAAGACAATGGTGATGCCGCTGTTTAAAAAGGCCAGTTCCCGCAGGCGCTGGATCAATACCTCGCGGTCGAATACGGTCTCCTCGAATATCTCCTTATCCGGTTCGAAGTAGATCGTGGTTCCGGTTTCTTCAGAATCTCCAATGACCTGTAGTTCTGATACCGGCTTGCCTTGCTCATAGAACTGCTGGTGGATCTTGCCATCTTTTTTTACAGTGACCTCCATCCGGCTGGAAAGAGCATTGACCACGGAGAGACCGACCCCGTGCAGCCCTCCGGAGATGGTATATCCGCTGCCGCCGAATTTGCCGCCCGAATGCAAGGTGGTGAGGATGACCTCCAGAGCGGGGATGCCCATCATGGGATGGATGTCCACCGGTATGCCGCGGCCGCTGTCGGTAACTGTAATACTGTTACCGGCATTGATGGTAACGGTAATCAGGTTGCAGTATCCGCCCACAGCTTCGTCTATACTGTTATCAACTAATTCGTAGACCAAATGGTGCAGTCCCCGCGGGCCGGTGCTGCCGATATACATGCCCGGCCGTTTGCGGACGGCTTCAAGCCCCTCCAAGACCTGAATATCTGATGCATTATAGGTATCATTGGTATTATTCAAATCCTAGACCTCCTTAAAGGGGTTTCTGGCCCGGCGGTATAAAGTCAATGATGAGATCGGCGACAGGTATACCTGCTCATCACAGATGACCAGGGCCTTTTCTTTGCCTTTATCGCTTATATTGGTTAGTTTCTTGTCCAGTCTGGCTACCTCGATGATGTCCTGCACATCTTCAGATAGCTCTTCCATATTCAAAATGGCTATGATGTTCTTGGTCGAGATCACGCAATTATTCCCCAGATGCATGTACATAATGAATTCTTGCTCCTTTCCAAACAGACTGTTTCCCCTGAGGGAATCTGTTGCTGACGAAAGACTAAATGCTTACCCTTAAAAAAGCTGTATCCTTATTCATAGAAGTTGTCCATGGTCCACTTGATGTATGGCTGCTTCGCTGCAGTTCAGTTCACCTAGACTCACTGCACTCATAAAACTCTGAAATGGGGCACGCTCTAGGTAATCGACTAGGCTCTGCCTTTTTTCATCATCCAGTTCAGCGAGTACCTCATCTATTAAAAAAACCGGGTAATAGCCCGTAATTTTTTTGACGGTATTTAGTTCAGCCAGCTTCAAGCTGACCACGATAGCTCTTTGCTGTCCCTGTGATGCAAATATCTTGGCCATCCGGTCGTCCAGATAGATATTTATGTCATCAAGGTGCGGCCCGGCAAGGGTTGTCCGCCGGGCTGATTCCTCTGCTTTTTTTTCCCGCAGATAATCAGTCAAAGCTTCTTTAATTACGTCCAGATTAATTTTACCACTATTGACCGGAAATGAAAGAGCATAGCGTATTTTTAAACTACCTTCCCTTTTCATATTCTGCCAGGCCTCTACAGCGCTATCGTCCAGGCTGTGGATCAGATTTATCCGGGCTAGGATCATCCGGGCAGCATTATCGATAAAGATATCATTCAGAGCAGAAAAGCTGTTACTATAATTTCCATTTTTTAATAATAGATTCCTTTTTTTTAAAATTTTTTGGTAGTTTTCAAACTGCAATCGATATTCTGGCATGAGATCTTTGAGCATGCTGTCCAGAAATGCTCTCCGTCGTCCTGGATTTCCCTTGACCAAGTACAAATCGTCTGGAGTAAATAAAACTACCCGCAGACGATCAACATGATTGTGATTGGCTTTTTTCTGATTTATTTTATATTCCTTGCCCTGTTCCCGCGTGTATACCAGAAGTGCTTCCATCGCCCGCTGCTCCAGTATATATTCCCCTCGCAGCTTGAAAAGTTGACTGTGATAGTTCACCAGGTTGCGGTCATTAGCAGTTCGAAACGACGAGGTATGTGCCAGGGTGTAGACTGACTCCAGTATATTAGTTTTGCCCTGTGCATTAGCGCCAATAAATATGTTCAGCCTGGGATGGGCCATGTATTCCAGACTTTTCAAATTACGAAACTGATAAGCCTGCAGCTTTTCAATTCTCACAGCATTTAATTACTGGTACGCAGCGGTACCAGTATATAGATATATTTTTCATCAGCAGGGTTCTTTATCATAGCCGGCCCCAGGGCCCCTGATAATTTCAACTGTATGTCCTCACTTTCGGTCTGCAGCACCCTGACTGCATCCAAAAAGTAGTTGGTATTGAACGATATCTTTTGATCCTGCTCTCCTTCGATACTTACTTCTTCCACTCTCTCATCCAATTCACCCATCAGCTCAGAATAGGCATTTATTTTGAGTTCGTTATTGGCTACCGTTAATTGGATATACTGCATCTTCAGGCTGTCATCTCCGGGCATGGTGCGTGCTCTTTCCAGTATTTCTCCCAGGGTACTGGTTTTGATATTGATAAATGTTGAAAAAGCTTGGGGTATCACCTGCTCATAAACCGGATATTGTCCCTCGATCAAACGGGACATCAAAAGGAAACCTTCCCGGTGGAATACCACATTATTTTCATTAAATGCTATCTTGAAGGGCTCGTCACTGTCATCTAAAACTCTTAGTATCTCGTTAGCCGTACGCTGAGGAATTATGAACTTGAAATCTTCCTGGACCGGCTGGTCCATATCATAACTGAAAAAGGCCAGTCGATGTGTATCACTGGCAACGACCTTCAATTGTCCGGAACTCTTTACATCGAATAGGATGCCGGTGAATACCTGCCGGAAATGTGTAACTGCCGCAGCAAAAGCGGTTTTTCTGAGCGCTTCCTTTAAAGCTGCCTGCGGTATAGTAATACGATCCTCCATTTTATCGATTGGCAAGTTGGGATATTCAAAATCTCTGTATGTATTTATGAAACCCGTTGATCTGCCATAAACAACATTGAGCTTGGCTGTTTCTGTATCATATTGCAGATTGATCCTTATAGCCGGCAAAGACTTTATGAAATTATGAAAATAAAGAGCATTTACTAAAACTGACCCTGATTCAACAACATCAACATTTGTGGCAGAGACCCTCATGCCTATTTCCATATCGGTTGCAGTGATCGTAAGCCCGGTTTCTGGATCGACACTGAGCAATAGTCCGGCGAGTACCGGAATAGCGTTTTTGTTTGATGCTGCCCGGTAAACCAGACTGGTAAGAGAAGCCAGGTCTTTCTGATCGATGGAGAAATTCATTTTTATACCTCCTAATTTCAGGGATTATTATGGCCCTTATTCTTCTTAATAATTTATTAAAATAATAGCAGTAACAGCAGTAGGGACTCTTAATTATGGGGAAAACAGTGGACAAGCCCAAACCTACTCAAACTGGAGCAGTTGAATAAGTTGTTGATAGCTGTCAAATAACAAAATCAGGATCGATTTTTCTGGACAATGTCTCTACTATTTTACTCAATTCACTGTCGGTAGACAGATCTTTTTCCATTTTTTCAATAGAATATATGGCTGTAGTATGGTCTCTTCCGCCAAATTGCTGTCCGATCTGTGGAAAAGATGCATCGGTCATGCGCCGACAGAGGTACATAGCTATTTGCCGGGGATAGACCAGCTGTTTATTTCTCTTCTTGGAAAGTAGCTCATTCATACCAATGCCGAAATACTCGGCAACCGTCTTCTGGATGTATTCTACCGTTATGCCTCGAACGACTGGTTCCGGCAATATTTCCTTTAGGGCTTCGACGGCGGTGTCCATATTCAATTCTTTATTAGTTATCGTAGCATAAGCGACTAATCGGACCAGGGCACCCTCTAACTCGCGGATATTGGAGTCTATACAGTTGGCAATGTAATCGAGTATATCATAAGGAATATTTATCTGTTCGGCTTCGGCCTTTTTGCGCAATATGGCGATGCGGGTTTCCAAGTCCGGCGGTTGGATATCAGTGATCAAGCCCCATTCAAAACGGGAGCGCAGACGGTCCTCCAGTTTGGAGATATGACGCGGCGGACGGTCACTGGATAGTACTACCTGTTTATTATTTTCATAAAGGGTGTTGAAAGTGTGGAAAAACTCCTCCTGGGTCCGATCCTTGCCGGCCAGGAATTGTATATCATCCACCAGCAGCACATCAATATTACGATATTTATTGCGGAAGGCGGCGGTGGTATCATCCTTGAATGAACTGATAAGCTCATTGGTGAACTGCTCGGAGGAGACGTATACCACTACACAGTCAGGGCGCTTGGCAATGATCTGATGACCAATGGCTTGCATCAGGTGAGTTTTCCCCAGA
>JBLMZJ010000042.1:0-48705 GCA_050258735.1 Deltaproteobacteria bacterium
ATTTAGTAGCTTGAACAACTCTACTTTAACGGAAAGGTGTTTTTTTGTATAACTTGTTGACGCCACCCGCATAGCGGGTGGTTTATTATTTCGCTTCGCTCAACAGGCTAAAGCCCATAAACAAAAAAGGCGCACTCCGAAAAGAGTCCGCCTTCTGATTTGGCCGAATTCAGCTTCTCCTTTCCACAATGGGGGGCACACCCGTTTCCGGGTACACCGTAAATGTCCTGCAAACCATAGCCTTAGCTTTAGGTTTTCAAGATCGGAGTATATTCAATTAGCATTCTCATCTTGTATGCCTATAGGTATATTTGTATATATCTTTAGGCACTTTTGTATAGCATAACACTAATCAACAAATTATTACACTATCAAATATATTTTTTTAAATTACTCCAACCTCTGCCGGTTTATGAAAGAGGAGTTGTATTGTTGTCGTAATCCATGGCATAATCTCTTACTAGAGAGGTGTTATCATTCATGGACTTTGGAAATCGCTTAAAACAGCTCAGGGAAGGCCGAAATCTTTCAACATCCAAGCTATCCAAACAATCCGGCTTGAGCCAGTCCTTTATTTGGCGAATCGAATCAGGGGAAAAGCAGCCTACCCTCGAAACCTTGAGAAAACTATCTCAGGGTTTAGGGATGAGTTTAGGTGAGTTGCTGGGTGAAGAATTGACGAATAAACCCCAATCGACAAAAATCAACCGTATTACGAGCAATATACGAAGACTACCGCCCGATCAGATTGATGCCCTTGATGCATTTATCGCCTCGTTAGGTAATGAACACGGTTCTGGTGAACACACGTTAGCCTTAAAGGCTATTACCCTTAACTACTCTGAAGGCTTTGAAATAGAGCTGGTCTTTTCCGCCAATGTTGCTGCCGTTATGGAACACAGAATACCAGATGGTATGAAAAGGAATATGGAATGTTTCCGTCTGATCGATGAGAGGATGAAAGAAGTCCCCATTGAGGTCATCCCAGGAAGCAAGCTGATGTATGGGCAAAAAGCCGGAAGGACTTTTATTATCAGACCTCTTTCTCGCCTTAGTGACGGTCCGGCCTATAGTATTTTTATATCCAAACTGCTGCAGGCCAATAACTACAGTTATCTAAAAGAAGACCACACGGTGTTGTTTTCCACACAGGAAGTTATTGATATCACACCCTATAACCAGGAATTGTCCAGTTCTTATCTTTCATTGGCACTCAAGCGAAGTAATATCGTGTCCGGTGCTGAGAATATCCGGGTCGATACTGATATCAGGCTGACCTTTTCCAACAATATCGCTGCAAAAGCAGTCAGGGACTGCAATTTGCAGTGCTTTTCTTTAGAAAGCAGCAAGAAGCAAGCCATTGAGATAGATCTCATTATGGCAGAAGCCAGTGATAATACTGAAAGGCAAAAGGAGATTATCATCCATCCCCGGCAGGCCCTGCAAGGTAATACGGTCTATGTCCTGACTATTTCCGAAAATCTTCAGGGATCCAATCAAAAGCGGCTGGGCATCGACAAGCTCATTACCTTCACTACCGGCGCAGCCGAAATCCCTGTTGCCGATAAACAGGTTGACTCATCGATTGCATAGCCATCACAACTCAGCGACTATGGTAATCATTTCGCTGGTATCATAACCGCCGATGTTCCAAAATCCTTCTTAAGCCCTGCGGGACGGATGTAGCATGTTTGTTATCTCTGGTGAATTAAAGGTTTCGACAGATCATAAATTCTGTATTAGCTATTATAGATCCTGGAAATCCACTTCGGATTTCATATCAAGACGCCTTGACATCGGAAACCCCCAAATTATAATCCAAATTGAAAGGGGCCAGCTAACTAGTCCGGCTAACTGACCCCTAAAATCCACCGCATTATTCTGTATCAAATTGCTTTGCATAAAGTTCGGCCATAAACCCTGAACAATTATTAAAATTCTAAGCCAGGGCCCCTCCGTCAACAACTATCGTTGCACCAGTGGTAAATGATGACGCGTCTGAAGCAAGGTATAATACCGCGCCGCACATCTCGTCCGGCTGGGCCGCCCGGTGCAGCGGTATCTGCGGCAGCAGATACTTCTCCATCATTTCTTCGTTCTTCACCATTACTGACGAGAACTTGGTATCCGTAAGTCCGGGGAGCAGCGCGTTTACCCTTACATTGGAAGGTGCCAGCTCCTTGGCAAAGGATTTGGTCATGGCTATCAGCCCCGCCTTGGTGATCGAATATACTCCCTGCAGCGGCGCGGGTCTTATGCCATTGATAGATGCGACATTGATTATGGAACCGCCGCAGTTTTTTATCATAAGTTTGGCTCCGTACTGGCACATAAAGAAGTTGCCTTTAAGATTAACGTCCATAGTCTTATCCCATACGTCCTCTGTAGCGTCGATGATCCCGCCGAAGTAGAAGTTCATCGCGGCGTTGTTCACCAGGATATCCAACCTGCCGTAAGTCGACTCGATAAACTGGAACAGGCCGTCGATCTCTGCAGGTATACCGTTGTGGCAGGCCCTGGCTGCTGCCTTGCCTCCTGCGGCCTTGATCGCCTCCTCGACCTCGGGCAGTCCGTCCATCGTCTTGTTGGTGATGATGACCTCAGCTC
The DNA here is from genome assembly GCA_050258735.1 of Deltaproteobacteria bacterium. GTDB lineage: Bacteria > Bacillota > Syntrophomonadia > Syntrophomonadales > Syntrophomonadaceae > Syntrophomonas_A. The sequence goes on from JBLMZJ010000042.1 coordinate 2,608, forward strand.
CGTACTCAGCCAGCGTCTTTGCTATGCTCTCACCGATACCGCGGCTTGCGCCTGTCACCAGAGCTACTTTTCCTTTAAGACTGAAATCTACTATCATGTTAATCCCCCTTTTACTCTATGCCCTTAAGAAATTCCGGCTGCATGAACGCCGGCTTCGGATAATCATAGAAGCCCTTCTTTGTCTTCTTGCCCAGATATCCCTTCTCTACATAACTGCGAAGCAGCTGCGCGTGTTTGCGCCCGTGGTCGTCATTGTTTTTCTCCGCCCAGTATTCAGTGAAGCTGAGCATGGTATCAAGACCTATGCTGTCCATCAGGCCGAACGGCCCTAGCAACATGTGAGTGACTCCCATCCACGCTCGGTCTATGTCCTCGATGGAAGCGACGTTTCTCGTTTTCAATGTAAGGGCAGCGGTGAATAAGGCACCGATCATGAAGTTGAACACGTATCCTGAATGTTCCTTCTCCATCATGATCGGAAGCTGGCCGGTACCCAGCGCGAAATCCTTCACCAGCTGTATCGCTTCCTTGGATGTACCGGGGTGAGGCATGATGTCGACCACGTTAGTTACACTCACGTCATGAAAGTGCAGCGCCAGGAACCGGTCGGGCCGACCGGTCGCTTCGGCGATCATAGACGGCAGCAGGCTCGATGTGTTGGTGGTAAAAATGGTGCGTTCAGGACAAAGACTGTTGAACTGTGAGAATATCTTCACCTTGATATCGGGCTTTTCAGTCACCGATTCGTTTATGATGTCAGCGTCTCTGGCTGCGATTTCCGGATCGGTCGTGGTCGATATGCGTTTCAGGGCTGCGTCGGCCTCATCCTGCGTGCATTTTTTCATCAGCACAAACCCGCTTAATATCTGGGGAATCCGCTCCATCGCCCTACTCAGCGCTGCTTCATTGATATCGTAAATGACCACCTCATAACCTGCCAGGGAACATGGAACGCTGATCTGCCGGCCCATGGTACCTGCGCCGAGCAGCAGGACCTTTTTAACGTCCTTAATATCCATACACACCCTCCTTGTCATTTTAAATATCCGAATTTTCAATGACCTTCAGTGCGGTTGATTCCAGTGCCTTGATCGGAATCATGAGCATTCTGAACCTCTCATCCTTGGTCTGCCCATGGAAAAATCTATAGTATATCTGCTGCGCTATGACCGCGAGTCTGAATAGCCCGAAACAGTAATAGAAATCGAAGTTGTCTGTTTTTATACCCATCAATTCACCGTAGAGAGCGAACTGTTCCTTCCTGGTGAGCATGCCTTCAAGGTTGGTCGGCATCTGGCGAATAGCCAGCATCGATGGCGGGTCATCCTTCTCCACCCAGTAGCCCAGCGAAGAACCGAGATCCATCAGCGGGTCGCCGAGGGTTGCCATCTCCCAGTCAAGAATGCCGATGATCTCCGTCGGCTGTGCAGGGTCCAGCACAGCGTTGTCGAACTTGAAGTCGTTGTGTATGATCCCCACGATCCCCGATTCGCCGGGCATCTTGTCGTGAAGCCACTGCATAACCTTTTCAAAGTCCGGGGCATCAGGAGTCCTTGCGTCTCGGTACCTGCCGCTCCAGCCCTCCACCTGTCGCCTCACGTAGCCCTCTGGCTTGCCAAAGTCTGCCAGACCAGCCTTCACGTAGTCCACCGAATGCAGTTTGTACTGCGCCTTGATCAGGTTTTCACTGAGGGTCCGGGCCTCCTGAACGGAGAGTTCCATGCCCGGCGGAAGTTCCTTGCGCAGTATAATGCCCTTGATGCGTTCCATCACGTAAAACGGGCATCCCATCACCGCTTCGTCCTCCGTATATACCAGCGGCTGGGGGCAATAGGGATACACCGGCTTCAGCGCGCTGAGTATTCTGTACTCGCGCCCCATGTCGTGCGCGGTCTTGGCCTTCCGTCCGAACGGCGGCCTGCGCAATACCATCTCCCGCTCCCCGACCTTCACGGAATAGGTCAGGTTGGAGAATCCGCTGGGGAACTGCTTTATCTCGATATCACCATCCAGACCTGGGACACTGTCTTTTAAAAACTCCAGAATCTTTTGGGCATCAAGTTCCTCGCCGCTCCTTATGGATGTAGCGCGATCAGTAATATCACTCATATCACACCTCCATAGATTATTTGATAAGCAGAGTAGACTCCGCCACATGGATCACATAGTCTGCATATTCGTCCACTGATACTTTCCGGTTCCGGTACTTCCACCTTTTAAGGTACCAGTCCTGCAGCATCGCCTTGATCACTGACGCAGCCAGGACCACGTTTTCATCCCGGAAGGCCTTCTCCTGAATACCTTCATTTATGATATCAATGAATATCTTCTCGGTCTGGAGCTCGCTCTCTATAGCCCGCTTCTGCTCATCCTTGGGCAGGTTCCTGGCCTCGATGTAGGTGAAGTAGAACCATGTCTGCATGGCCTCGGAGAGGTATATGTGCGACTTGATGGCCAGCCTCAGCTTTTCAGCAGGGCTGCTGCCGCTGGCTATCTGATCGTATAGCACCCGGTTGGCTATCTCTCGTCCCTGCGCCTGTATCAGTACCAGCAGCTCCTCCTTGTTGGTAAAGTAGGAGTACAGCGCCCCCCGGCTCAAACCGGATTCGGCAGACAGGTCCCTGATGCTCATGGCCTGGAAGCTCTTCTTGCTGCAGATAGCGAGCGTAGCGTCAATGATCCGTATCAGGTTCTCGATCACCTTCTTTTCCTTCTTGATCTTGATCGAGTCACGGTTCTGCTCCAGTATCTGACCGGATATCTCCTCCTTGGAGATATTTACGATTTTCTTGAATTCGCTGTACGTCATTGCTTATAACCAGTCCTCTGCTATTTATAATCTTTGAGTATTGCCTTGGCGACGTTCATGCGGTGCACTTCATCCGCGCCGTCATAAATCCTGGCCGCGCGTTCATGCCGGAAGAAGTAGGCGAGTATGGTATCATCGGTCATACCCAGGCCGCCGTGGACCTGCAGGGCCCGGTCAATGGCGTTCTGCAGCACGTTGGCCACGTAGAACTTGATCAGCGATATATCGACCTTGGCTGCCTTCTGTCCCAGATTGTCGATCCTCCAGGCAGCGTGTAGGGTCATGAGCCTGGCGGCCTGTATCTCCGCAGCCGAGTCGGCGACCATGGCCTGTATGATCTGCTTCGTGGCCAGGGTCTGGCCGTCAGGCGTGATCATCCGCTGGTTGACCCGGCGGCACATCAGCTCGAATGCCCGGTCGCACACGCCGATCCATCTCATGCAGTGGTGTATGCGGCCCGGTCCGAGCCTTTCCTGCGCGATGACAAACCCGTGGCCTTCCGGCCCAAGCAGGTTGCTCTGCGGGACCCGGCATGACTGGAACAGGACCTCGCCGTGGCTGAAATAACCGCTCCCCTCATGTCCCATTACGGGGATGTTCCGCACCAGGTTGAAGCCGGGGTTGTCGGTCGGAACGATTATCATGCTTGCGCGCAGGTGAGGCGGAGCTTCGGGATCGGTCACCGCCATACATATCGTGAAGTTAGCGCCGTCGGCAGCGGTCGTATACCACTTCTGACCGCTGATTACATAATCGCTGCCGTCTTTTACTGCGGTGGTATCCATCATTACCGGGTTAGAACCGGGCATCTCGACCTCAGTCATGGAAAAGCAGCTGCGTATCTTTCCCTCGACCAGCGGCCGCAGGTATCTCTCCTTCTGTTCCTCGGTCCCAAACTTGTGCAGGATCTCCATGTTGCCCGCGTCCGGGGCCTGACAGTTGAACACGTAATGCCCAAGCGGGCTCCTGCCCAGGGCCTCTGACACCAGCCCGTGCTCAACCAGGTTAAGCCCCATACCGCCGTATTCCTGGTCCTGGTTTGGTGCCCAGAGTTCCATCTGTTTGACCATCCTGCGTTTCTCTTCAAGTACCGGTTCAAGCAGTTTAATATCCTTGGTCAGAAAATCATGCTCCAGTGGTATCAGCTCTTTGTCAACAAACTCATTGATCATTCCTACAATTGTTTTCATCCGGTCGGACACTGCAAAATCCATATGCCCCCTCCTTATCTGTACGTAATAAGTTCGCCTGACCTATAGCTTTCAAGGTGCGGGTAGCTGTTGAAGGAGTGCAGTATAAGACCCGAGCTACCGAACCTGAATTTTGTGATCGATGTATTGACCAGTCCCCAACCCATGCGTATAGATTCAAATGGAGACATGCCGGTGGCAAGATGTACTGCTGCCGAGATCGTCCCTCCCGAAGAGAAGATCATTATCCTGCTGTCCTTATCGTTTTCGCCGGTAATCAGTGCTATGGACGTCTCGACCCGCTCTTTAAACCGGGTCCAGCTCTCGACGCCATCGGGGTCCGAATCGTCCTTTAGCCATCTGGTCATTACCCTTTCAAAAACGAGCTGGAACGATCTCTTGTCCGTATACATCTTCTCAAGCCGGGGTTGAAGTGATGGGTCTTCTTCCGCCACAATCGGAATGTAATGATGCATCACGGCATCCGAATGGAACTCGTTCAGTCCCTCAAGCCTTTTGAGATACGGGATTCCGGTGGTGTTTGCCCCCAAGTGATCCAGGACGACCTCTGCAGTATCCACCTGGCGCTTCAGAATCCCGGAATAGGCACTGGCAAATGATATGCCAGTGTTTAATAAATACCCTGCTGCCAATAGGGCCTGTTCTCTACCCCGGTCGGAAAGGATGTCATAGTCCCCCGGACCGAACGAGGCTTGCCCGTGACGAATAAATATCAACTCACTCATATACTTTTCTCCCTAAATATAGGCTAATTCTAAATTTATAAAATGTCAATAAAAAACGGACGTCCGTCCTTTTTTCTTGACATTTTCCCCTGCCGGGAATATTATTTCATTAATCAGATCATCTTTCATATGATAGCCTTTGAATTATCATTTGCATTGGGAATTTGGATGCATTTGTCAGCTGTTTGCCATCCATGGTACCGCCCCGGGCGGACATAGAATCGCCCCTACGTTCCCATGACAATAATTTAGATCATTATTACAAGTATTCATGCTGCCCCGGCATTATGACGGGCCGGGAAGGCATGATAAGGGCAAAGGATGTATTATGAAAATACTCGTATGTATAAAACAGGTACCTGACCAGGAGTCAAGGCCAACTATCAACGAGGCCAAGACCTGGGCCGCATATGAAGAGGACACAGGTTATTGGATCAACCGTTACGATGAACATGCCGTTGAAGAGGCCTTGCGTATACGGGAAATGATTCCGGGAACTTTGATCGACATCATATCGATCGGCCCCGATCGCGTTAAATCAGCTATAAAACGATGCATAGAGATGGGGGCGGACCAGGGTTTTCACCTTTACGATGACCGCTCGAATTACCTAAGCCCATCGATAAAGTCATGCGTTATTGCGGAATTCTGCAGTAACCGGGAATACGATCTGATTCTGACCGGAGTTATGTCCGAAGACATGATGTCGGGTCAGACCGGGCCGATGATCGCCGCCCGGCTTGGTTTTCCTTCCGCGACATCCGTAATGAAGCTTGAAATCGATGCTCTCGCGCGTTCTATACGGGTGGAGAGGGAGCTTGATTCCGGGCACAGGTGTTCGATGGACCTCGCGCTGCCCGCCCTGATTGCAGTCCAGTCAGGGATCAATCGGCCTCGCTACCCTTCCCTTTCCAATGTCATGCGGGCCAAAAACACCGAGATCACGGTAATCAGAAACTCTGCCGTTATTTCAGGCGAAGGATACGAAACAGTTGATTTGATCAAGGATGCCGGATCGGATCGTGCCGGGATAAGACTGGAAGGAACTGCTGCCGAGAAAGCCTCGGCGCTATGGCAGATGCTCCATGAGAGATCCCTGATATGAAGGAGAACAGTATGGGCAATTCGATCATGATAATGTGTGAACAGAGCGGCGGTGAGATACTCCCGATCACGTATGAACTGATTTCATGCGCAACTGTGATCGCTGACCACTGCCAGTCCTCCATAACAGCAGTATTGCCTGGCGTTATCACCGATGCAGACTCAATTTCCGGGGCTGATCTTCTGGTAATCAGCAGCCCCGGCCTGGCCGAATATACCTGCGAAGGATGGGAAAGAGCGGCAATCACTGCTGCAGAACAGATAATGCCCGACATCATCATTATCGCCCATACATCGACCGGATACGATTACGCTCCTCGTGTCGCGGCATTGCTTGACGGCTGCTGCATAACATCAGTCAGCGGGATCGAAGTGACTGATGGGTGCTTGACCTATTGCCGCAGCGGGTTCCATGGCAAACTCGACCTGTTGTATAGAGCATGTAAGCCCCCCCTGATCATCACGGTCCTCCCTGGTGCTTTCCCCGCCCATGACGGGCAGGCAGAACCAGGCGTAACCAGTTTTATTGATGCAGACATCGATCCGGCCTTTACATCAAATGTGCAGTTCAGTACCCTGGACCGGTCCAACATGGATTTAGACCACGCAGAGGTGATCATATCAGCCGGCAAGGGTATCGGTAAAGCCGAGAACCTGCAGATGCTGCGTTCAATGGCCTCATGCTTCAACCGGTCTGCCATCGCCGGCTCAAGAGTGGCATGCGATAACGGGTGGATCGAGTATAACGCGCAGGTGGGGCTTACCGGCAAAAAGGTTTCACCGCTGCTTTACATTGCCTGCGGCATATCGGGGGCCGTGCAGCATGTCGCCGGTATGAAGGACTCTAAAACAGTCGTATCGATAAACCGCGACCCCGAAGCCGCCATTTTCCGATACTCGGACATCTGCATAGTGGAGGAACTGGAGAAGTTCATCCCGGAATTTATCGACGAGGCGCAAAAGCACCGGATATGACATCTCCCTGCTAATCGCTAAGCCATTTATCTTTTTGGTGTAAACAAGACTTTTACATAACTTGCTTCTCCCCGGGAAAATACCTCTTCCGCCAATGCATGGCCACATTTACCAGTGCAATCATTACTGGCACTTCAACTAAAGGACCTACAACGGCAGCAAAGGCCTGCCCGGAATTGATACCAAAGACTGCTACCGAAACAGCAATAGCCAACTCGAAATTGTTGCTGGCTGCAGTAAATGATAAGGCTGCTGTCTGTCCGTAATTCACACCCATTTTCTTTGAAATAAAGAAAGATACGCTGAACATAATCAGAAAGTATGCCAGCAATGGAATAGCTATCCGGACCACATCCATTGGCAGGGACACAATGTATTGCCCCTTCAAGGAAAACATCACGATGATCGTGAACAAGAGTGCATAAAGTGCGATAGGACTGGATTTGGCAACAAATTTACCATCATACCAATCCGCTCCCTTGGCAGGACGTAAAAAATATCGGGTTAGAAACCCTGCAGCAAAAGGAATTCCCAGGTAGATCGCAACGCTTTTAGCAACTGCGCCCATGGATATTTTTACTGCCATGCCCCCTAACCCTAACCATTCCGGCAATACGGTCACAAAAATATAAGCATAAACAGAGAAGAAGATAACCTGAAAGATAGAGTTAAAAGCTACCATCGCTGCAGCATATTCATTATCTCCATCGGCAAGCGTATTCCACACGATGACCATGGCAATACACCTTGCCAGACCGATTATTATGATCCCGGCCATATACTCCGGATGTTTTGGAAGAATTAAGATCGCGAGGATAAACATTAGAATTGGTCCAATGACCCAATTCTGCAGTAAAGATAGCCCTAATACTTTAGGATTCTTAAAAACTTTCCCTAATTCCTCGTATTTGACACGAGCCAGCGGTGGATACATCATGACAATGAGACCGATGGCAATGGGGATCGACGTCGTTCCAACTGCTAATTCATTAAGTAAATCAGAAAAACCGGGAAATACAAAGCCCAGGCCCACACCAACAAACATCGCCAGGAATATCCATATGGTCAAATAACGATCTAAAAAAGATAGTTTTGAAACGACCGCCTTTTCCACGTGATTTACCTCTCTTTCCTCTATACTGCATATAATAATCTCGATTTGATCACGATCTAAGGCTTTTTAGCTCTTACAAAGGCACTGACGATCGCACCATTGAGCTGTTCCTTTTCTTCTAATGATAGACTTTCGAGCAAATTAACCATCTTATCATCACAGAGGTCGTATTCCCTGATGATCTCTACATCGATCTCTGTAAATCCGGCAGAAGCCAGTTTGTCTCGATATTCCTGATCCAGCAGTGCGCCAGCAACACAGCCTGCCCAGGCCAGCATATCCTGCTGCACCTTTTCAGGAAGGATTTTTTGTAATACAATATCTGACACAGCAAATCTTCCGCCTGGTTTCAACACACGAAAGGCTTCATACAAAACCTTGTCTTTGTCGCCGGAAAGGTTTATAACACAGTTTGAAATAATAACATCTATCGAATTATCCGGGAGGGGTATCTCTTCGATATGTCCCTTAAGGAATTCGACGTTGGCGATTCCAGCTTTCTTCTGATTTGCTCTGGCAACAGATAGCATTTCATCAGTCATATCCAGGCCATAAACTTTTCCATTGGGGCCCACCCTTTTGGCAGAGAGGAGAACGTCCAGACCGGCACCACTGCCAAGGTCCAGTACCACCTCACCAGGGTTTAATTCTGCCAACGCCGTAGGATTGCCGCAGCCAAATGATGTCGCTATCAGGTCTGGGTCCAGGCCTTCCATGTCCCTGCTATGGTACAGGTTACCGGTAATTATGTCGGTTGCATCACTTAAACTATTGCTGCAGCATCCACCCATATCAATTTTGGTCCCTCCGCAGCATCCACCAGTTTTACTGGTGATGGCTTCTGCGTATTTTTGTTTGACAACCTCACGAATGTCTCCCATAATTGACTCCTCCTTATATCAATTTATTTTGATGTATTTTATCTAAAAAAATTTATAACTTAAAATCAATTACCAACTGCCCAACATAATCTTTAAGAACCCCTTGATTGAGAAAGTAGTACTTCCATTTACCATCCGGGACTTCGCGTACGAGTCCTGCGTCGACCAATTCTTTCATGTGATATGAAACCCTGGACTGGATCATGCCGAAAGCAGCCATAATCTCACAGTTACAAATCCCTTCGCCAGGAACTGAGCAGCATAAATCTGGCTGCTCAGAATGGTTGACCAGCATCAACAATATTTTATGGCGGATCGGGTCCGCTAGCACTTTGGAAATCTTAATAGTATCAATCATGATCTTATCATATCAAAATATTTTGATATATGCAAATGCATTATGGATATATATTTGTGTCCTATTACAAGGGATTAAAAAAATGCCCGATATGATCGGGCATTAGCCATATACGGTTTGGAACAATTGCCACTAAGATCAATTGCTAATCAATAGTTTTAACTAACTTTCAGCCTTGACCAGTGCGTTCACATAGCGATCAAAATCGGTTTTATTGTTCATCAGGTGGTTCCTTAAACCCGATGTGAGTTCAAGTTGAGCTCCTTTGCCTTTGCTGTTCCGGTTGCAAATGTTGGCAGTACCACTGCCCCCCAAACCACTGGGAGGGTTTTTCACAATAAAACCTGCATTTACAAGCTGTTTTTTTACTTCAGCCACAAATGCCTTGTCCAGTCCCCCAAGATAGGTAACCCGGTTGCTGCCCGTGCATCCATGTATCGATAAAGTCTTGTTTGAAGCCCTTACCATTCTCAATGCACACGAGTCGTTAAAATTCGTTGAGGTAACATGCAATCCGGAACCCCTTAATCCAATAAACCCGTAGTAGTCGAATCCGCCCTGGGATGCTACCGCCTGGGCGATTTGGTTGGTTCCGCGTTCTATATTGCCTCCATGAATCGAGATCACTATGCTTTGGGATGGGGTGACTGTCTGAAGAATCCGATAATCTGCCCCAAGTTTCTTATGGGCTTCCAAACTGGTCGCACTCGGGTATATATCGGCGCTGGCCGTGCCAACGAAAACGGTGACTGATAATAACAATGCGATAAGTATACCTGGCAAATAGGTATGTAAAAAATTTCGCGGTTTACTCAAGCTATCCCTTCCTTTCTGTAAGCAAATCTTAATAAGCCTTTCGTGTATCTTCCTCCCGACATGGCTGATATTACCAATTTCCCGAATATCTCGTTCTGGACAATGGTAGTTATTTTATAACTTACAAGGTTATTATTTGTCCAAAGCAATGAATACCAATATGATTGGGGGATGGGGGAATAAGCAGATGGTGGCAGAAAAGCGGGGCTGAATTGCAGTTATTTGTCCATGACAGGAGTAATTTACCGGGTGAAGTGATGCTCACTGAAAGGCTTATGTTGGGTTATAGGGGATGAAAAGGCAAAAACAAGTGGCATTTATGCAAGGCGGGACCAAGAGCTTGGATTTGAGATATAAAACGATCACTATTCTTGATCGCGCTGGATTTGAGATAAAACGCGGAAGACTTCCATAAGTATGATATTCAGGCTTAGCCACACTCCACCAAAAACAAGGCCAGCTAATGCATCACTCGGATATTGGACCTGGAAGAAGATGAGCGACAAAACCGTTACTGCACAGATTGCCAGCGTGACCGGGAATAATAACGTTCCCAGCCATTTGTTACGAACATGACGCAGGATCATAAACGAAGCAAAGCCGTAGACTACAGCCGCCAATAATGCCTGTTGACTGGGAAAGGTATATATATTCCCGCCACCGGGGCCGATGCGGTGAAAAAGCAAGCGTAATCCTTCTTCCAATAATGCTCCCCCAATTACGGTGATGAAGAGAAAGCGGATCTCTAGCAGTCGATCCCTGCCTTTGAAGATGATCCACAACAGCGTCAGCAAAGTTAGCGCCAACAGGATCACTGGAGCGGTAGGCAACGCGAAAAGTTTCATTATCGACGAATATTCCCCCGGGAAAATTAAAGCAACGACAAAGGCTACGATCGTATCGAATTGGTTGAACTCGTTGCCTAAAAAGTCCTGGATCAGTCCAATCAGGACAATGGTCAGTACAATAAAAAATGCCGCCAATCCGACCAGGGCTAATTTTATCCTGCCCATAGAATGATATACCTGGATCCCGTTTTCCAAGGATCTCATGATAAAGTCAATGATATTCGCCTTGTATTTCCGGTATAAATAAATACATAACAAAACAACTGCAATAATGATCCCGCCAACGATCAGGTATTGGCTGACCGAGTCCTGGAACTTCGACCAATTTGATCCCAGAATCTTACCCAAAGATATAAAAGTGCTCGTCCAAATTAGAGCCCCAATATAAGCATTCAAGGCAAATTTCCTGTAAGGTATACCGGTGATCCCGGAAAAGTATCCAGTAACATGTCTTACTCCGGGAATAAAGTAAGCAATAAAGAGCAGTCCATTCCCATATCTTTTAAACCACTGCGAGGTCTTCTCCAGTTTATCCGGACCCAGATGAATATATCGACCATATTTTCGAAAAAAAGCGATCCCCAAAGTTCGGCCGATAAAATATGAGATGGTGATACCAGATATGACCCCCAGAGTGGCAACGACAATACTGATGCCCCAATTCAACTTACCCATTGATACCAAAAAACCGCAGTAGGTCATCAAGGTCTCCCCTGGTGTTGGAGCTCCGATAAGTTCAATAGTCAGCACGCCAAACAACACTATATATCCATATTGAGAAAAGAGTTCAGTTATGAAATCCACTATTATCCTCCCGATGAGATGATAAAACCCTTTCAATAAAGCATACCATTTTACTTGCTACCTGTAACAGGAGGACCATCGATATGAGATATGTTATTATTTGTTTTTTATCCGGCAGGGAAACATGCCTACTTGGATATCTTTTTTATTAGTATAGAATGACCAGATCTCAATATTTTTCTTCCCACCAGCCGAAAGCGAGCCTTGCTGTTGCCAGACCCGCAGTTGTTTTCTCTAGAAATAGAACGAAATTCCCGCCAGGTGAGAATATATACTTACCGTCTTCTTCTCCAACAACAGTGCTAAGCGCCGGAACTTCACGATTAAAGACGTTGACCCCGCCGATTGGGAATAGTGTGGTGGATTCTTCATACTTGAGATCGACCCTTGGCTCTGGAAGTGGTTGTATGCTGGTATTTGCCGGACTCACCTTTGTGGTTATTTCCCCTTCACCCGGAAGGTCCGGATTCAACCATATCCTGGCCGTAATGGGTTCATCGGATAAGTTGGTTATTGTAAAAACATTAGCAAACAGCTTTACACCCGAATCCAGAGGATTGATCAATCCTCCCCATGAGTATTTCCCTTCCCCCAGAATTAATTTCCCCGTCTGCCCTACAAAATACTTTCCTGCAACAGACTGGGCAAATGGATTCGGAAGACTGACAACCTGGGGTATACGTGATTTAGTTCCTGATGATCTGGTTTTCTTTGTTTTTGCTGCCATGACCCATCTCCTCTTTTAATGTATCTAATCTACAGTATGAAGCTATTCGCATTATATTCATGGAAACGGCAGTCAAGGGCATCCCGGTTACCCGAAGGCCGTTCACATTTGGCTATTATAACTATATAGAGGATCATAAGGTCGCATATGGTATCAATGCGGTGCACCATTTGGGTTTAGTGGGATAGAACAGGTTTTTAAACAAATGCAGGTTATGAGGATAGATTAGGGGGTGTTAGTTAAGATAAAGCCATCAGCGCAAACCCGATGGCTTTTTGTCATTTCGCCAGGAATCTCTCGATGCGATCCATTCCTTCTTTGATGTTTTCCAATGAATTTGCATAGGAAAAACGCAGGTACCCTTCGCAATTCGGCCCAAAATCGATGCCGGGAGTAACAGCAACACCTGCTTTTTCGAGTATTTCAAAAGCGAAGGCATAAGAATCGTGGGTGTACTTTTTGACGTTGGCCAGGGCATAGAATGCCCCCGTTGGTGCGACACTGGTGGCGATCCCCATTTCGCTCAGCCTCTTTAAGAGATAACGCCGCCTTTCATCGTAAGCCTGTACCATGTCGGCAATGTATCCATCACACTCAGTAAAAGCGGCGATGGCCGCACTTTGTGCAAACGAAGGTGCACATATAAATAAATTCTGCTGCATCCTCTGCATGGGTCGGATGTAATCCGGCGGGGCAATGACCCAGCCCAATCGCCAGCCGGTCATGGCAAACAATTTTGAGAAACCGTTGATGACAAATGCCTGTTCGGTGAATTCAAGGATCGAGTGCTCTTCCCCTTCGTAAATAAGACCATGATAGATCTCGTCCGAAATGACGGTTTGACCCAATTCAGCCATTGCAGCCAGTTCCCCGGCCGAAAAAACCGTACCGGTCGGATTGGCGGGCGAGTTTACCATTACGCCTCTGGTGCGGGCATTGATCGATTTTTTTATTTCTTCCGGGCGGTATTTGAATCCATCTTCCTCCCAAACCGGTACAAAAACGGGCTGCCCATCAAGGTAACGTATGAAATTGGGGTAGCAGGCGTAATAAGGATCAGGGAGGATGATTTCGTCTCCGCGTTCCATCAATGCCGAAAAAACCAACAGCATCCCGGGGGAGGTACCGGCCGTCACCAGAATCCGATCAGGCGAAACCTCCACATGGTATTTGCTTTTATAATAAGCAGCAATAGCTTCCCGCAGCTCGATCTTACCGAGGCTGTGGGTATAATGCGTATCGCCCGATGAAATGGCCCGGGCGGCTGCCTCCCTTACCGGTGCCGGGGTATCGAAATCCGGTTCCCCCACCTCTAAATGGATCACGTTCTTCCCTTGCGCTTCCATCTCCTGCGCTTTTTCCAACACTTCCATGACTATAAACGGCGGCATTTCCGCTGCCCGACCCGGTATAACTATCTTACTCAGTGCACTCACCATCTTTCGCCACGATACATAACAAATTCGCCGCCGATATCAATAATCCCTTTGAAACCAGCAGGTAAATATATCGGAGGTCAGCCCGGACTAGATCCGACAAGGGGATGACAAGATGGCCGCCCCCTGTCATAATAGGATAACAGGTTTTACGAAGAATTGACCAATTACCGCCGGGGTGATCATTTTGTTGTTTACTTCAAAAATCATGAAAAAGACAGTAAAGGAACTGCGCAAAAACCAATGCCTTACCGCAAAAGAGTTAGCCGATAAGCTTAAGATAGATACCGCAGAAATACTGAAAATCGATGCCCTGAAGCTCAAGGATGTATCGGAGCCTTTAAGGGCCAGGCTTTTACCCATATTAAGGGGTGACTATACGGATAAAATACCCTGGCTTTAAGATGTATGGACAGGGAACTTCTAAAAAGAACGAGCACCTCCGTAGAATCGGAAGTGCTTTTTTATGTTATATTGTTTTTCCCGTCGTTCGGTTATTAATGCCTTCTATTGCTGACCCGCTGGATCTCGTTCCAAACCTGTTCCGGGGTCATCCCTTTGGCGCTAAAAACCGGAGCATCGATCTGAATACCCTCAAAGCCCAGATAATTTTTCTGTATCCCGGATAAAACAACCGCGTCTACCTGTCGTTCCCGGGCTGCATCGATATTTATGATCTGACAGCCTTGTTCAGTTAAGTAGTCTTTCACCGGTGTTAGACCATCATCCAGAGCTACTACTGTGATCACTCTATCACCCCCATTTGATATTTTTCCACTAACTTAGTATGCGGTCACGGCATACCCTTTATGCAATCGGACAGGGAGGGCCCTTCCCAGCCTGATAAAAAGGAAAAGGAAGCAACATGTTGCTTCCTTCAGTTCTTGCTTGATCTCTGTTGGTCCCTTACTTTTTCTTTTTAGCATCGTCAGAGGATGGCGGTTTTTTGTTCTGCGGTCCTCTTTCTGCCCAGGCTTCACTGGGAACACCCCAGGTAGGGGAAACCTTCTGGATATCATCCTTATCCTTTTTGCCGGCCAGGGAAAACACCTCCTAATAATAGTGCTTTTTTAGTGTTCCCTGTTTGCGCCTATATTTATCGGAATATCCTGGCATATGGCAAATTGAAAAAAATGCCCCACAGCGATCAGGACGTTCCGGTCAATCTGCTTTGAACATCCGCTTAGATATCTTCAAAAAACTCTGCAATCCTCGCAGTCGACTGCTGAAGCCATGGCCATACCAGAAGACTATGATCCCACGCAGGCCTTCGTAAACACCCCGGTTGTTGGGAGGCCACCACAGATCCTTTTTTACCCCCGGCAATATATCCCGGATGATGACCTGGGGTTGGGTCATCTCCTCAAATCCGATATCGCCGTGGGTACGCCCTATGCTGGATTTTTTGAAGCCTCCCCAGGGAGTTTCGGCCTGGCCGTGGCTCATGAGGTGGTCATTGATATTGACCGCCCCAGCTTGTATCCGGCGGGCGATCTTTTCTGCCCGCACAGGATCCTTTGACCAGACCGAAGCGGAAAGGCCCAGATCCGAATCATTTGCCAGCCGAAGCGCCTCCTCCATATCCTTCACCTTCATTATGGCGATGATCGGGCCAAAGGTTTCCTCCCGCATGGTGACCATATCGTGGTTCACATTGGTCAATACCATAGCCGGCAGGAAGCTATGCAGGTCATTATCTTCGGGAACCTTTGACTGGGCATACAAGATCGCACCTTTGGCCAGGGCGTCATCCAGGTGGGCCTTTACGGTCTCCACCTGATTTCTGGTGGTCATGGCCCCCATATCATTGTCCGGGTCCATACCGAAGCCTACCCGCAGTCCTTCCACCTTTGCTTTTAATAATCTTATAAAAGGTTCGTAGATTGCTTCATGGACATATACCCTTTCCACTCCGCCGCAGGATTGGCCGGAGTTGCAATATCCTCCCCAGATCGCCCCCATTACCGCCCGGTAGATGTCGGCATCCTCGCAGACCAGCATGGGATCATTCCCACCCAGTTCCAGGGATACCGGGGTCAATGTCTCCGAGGCTTTTTTCATGAGATACTGTCCTACCGGGACCGACCCCGTGAAGAACAGCTTATCTACCCCATTCTCCAAAATCATATCCCCCGCCGCGCTGCCCGGGATATTTACGTAATTGAAGACCCCCGGCGGCAGTCCGGCAGATTCGATACACTTCTTAAAAGCCAGACCGGTCAGCTGGGTCTGGGTAGCCATCTTAAGGATCACGGCATTTCCGGCCAGCAGCGCCATGATTACCTCGGAAAAGGGTATGGCAAAGGGATAGTTCCAGGGAGCAATAACGGCCACTACGCCCCAAGGAACCCGTACGATCCTGGCGCGTTTATTAAGTAAGATCGGGTGGGCCGGCTTCAGAGAGCGGTCTTGCAGGAACTTTACGGCATGGCGGCAATAATAGGTTACGGCCATGATGGCTGGGAGTATCTCTCCCGACATGGCATCACTCATGGTCTTTCCGTTATCACGACTGATGGTTTCAGAAAGCTCGTCGATATGTTCCACCAGATAATCGCGGATCCTTAATATGTAACGGGCACGCTCACGTACAGGCAGTGCCGCCCATCCCTTCTGTGCTTCTCTGGCTTCGCCGATGACCCCCTTAAGATGGTCTTCATTATGCAAAGGAGAATAGCCTAGTAATTCATTCGTCGCTGCACACCTGCATTCGGTCGAGTCCTCTGCCGGTTTGGCAATGCTTTGAGGTTTGACCAATGGATCCCCTCCTCCTTTTGATTAGTCCCGCGGGAATACCTTTTTATTGTAACTCTATTTCTTTATCATAATCACACATGTTGGCTTGGGGATAGTAGAGTTCAGCTCTTATATCTTCTTTGCCGGTAAAACTTAAAGAATACTAAAGCCAGGCATAATAGTACCTGGCTGTAACTTGCCGCAGGTAATCAATATACTGTTAGGGATGGAAAACGACCCGATCGCCCTGATCGTTTTTCTGCAATACCCCCAGAGAAACCAGGTATTCCAGGTAACCTAGGGTTTCCCCGGCGGCGACGCGATCCAAGTGTACATAATCAACAAGATCATAGATTTTGGGGTATAATTCGCCGACGCTGACCTGGCTCTTTACCAGTTCACGGACCTTATCCAACCGTCGCAGGTGCCGTTGCCGCAGGGCTTGTAAGCGCCGGGCCAAGTCCGAAAAGCTTTCACCATGACCTGGAAAGACGAGGGGTTCCCCGAAACTCAATAACCTTTCTACATCTTCGAAAAGCGAGGAGAGCAGATTCGTTCGCCGGGTATGCGGCCAATCCGAAAAGTGTATGTATGAATTGGCAGCCAGAAAATCAGCGATGAACAAATGGTTAATTTTCTCGTTCCACAGTAGGAACTGCCCATCCGCATGGACCGGGGTCGGAATGATCACGAATTTCTCGCCACGAAGATCGACGGCCTGCCCCTCAACCAGAGGCAGCAGCAGCTCGGGTTTAGGAAAAAGCGGGGTCACGTCATCTCGCCAGGACCTGATCAGTTCATCCACAAGAGCATCCGAAAAGCTCTGACGACGGCATTCAATTTCGATAGCCTTCCGATAGGCTTCTGCGAAATCAGAAGAAAAGAATATAAAATCGTTAGCGCGCCTAATCTCCTCCTCTAACATGAATACCGGGGCTTCCGCTATCTGCTGAAGCCAGCGCGCAGCTCCCAAATGATCGGGATGACAATGGGTGATGTATATCTGGTTGATATGCCGGAAGGTTATACCGATCTCCTTCAGAGCCTTCTCCCACACCTCCCGGGTCCCGGGCAAATCTACCCCGATGTCGATAACGCTCCATCCTTCACTGCTCTCGGTCAGGAAAACGTTGTTTTCCGCCAGCGGATAGGGCATGGACTGCCGGATAATAAAATAACCGGCTTCTTCCCGTAGAATGCCACGATGAGTCAGTTCACCGTTAAGTCTCATATTTCCTCCCGGTAAAATAATTCCTTGCTTATAAATAGGGCTATGCTCTTTGACTTATTCTAGCAAAAATAAAACCAGGATGAACATCCCTCGTTTCACCGATATTTGCCAGGAAAGGTATTATGGAGATTTCTTACCGCTAACTTTTCGTCGAAACCATTCTAGCCCTTATTTCCAGATAAAAACTAACACTGGAATTAGATATCAAGTTAAAATATAGGAAGGGAGGAGGGGTTATTAATGAAACTCAGCGAATTGACCCCCAGAGATTTAGAACTTATAGAAAGACTTTTTTCTGGTACTGAAGGAGCACTCATTATTGACGAGAAGGGGATAGTCAGTGTTTTTACCGATTACTATATGCGGGAATCCGGATTAAAGAAAGAGGAAGTTATCGGCAAGCGGGTCGACGAAGTGTTCCCCAATACCAGAATGTTGGAGGTGCTGCAGACCGGCAAGCCGATCATCGCTGAACTGTGGGAGCTCAAAGGTAAGAAACAGATCGTTTCCCGTGTGCCCATCCTGGAGGACGGTGCTGTAATAGGCGTTCTGGGAATAAGCATCTTCCGCTATATGAATGAGGCCAAGAGCTTTGCCCGGCGGGTCGATGCCATGTTCTCCGAGTTGGAACACTACAAGGAAGAAGTACAGCGCATCTACGGGGCCAAATACGCTCTGGGTTCCATCGTAGGCAAAAGTAAGGCTATCGTGGAAGCTAAAGCCGTGGTCGGTATTATCGCCCCGTCCAGCAATCCCATTCTGATATATGGTGAAACCGGCACCGGCAAGGAACTCTTCGCTCATGCCATCCACCAGGAAAGCTCACGCCGCCAAGGCCCCTTTATCCGTGTCAATTGTGCCGGGATCCCTGATAACCTTATCGAATCGGAATTGTTCGGTTATGACGAAGGAGCCTTTACCGGAGCCCGTAAAGGCGGTAAGCCGGGCAAATTCGAACTGGCCAACCACGGCAGTATCTTCTTAGATGAGGTCAGCGAATTGTCCTGGACCGCCCAAGCCAAATTGCTTCGTGCCCTGCAGGAAAATGAAATTGAGAGAGTGGGATCGACCAAATTGATACCGGTCGATGTCAGGGTTATCTCGGCCACCAACGTTCCGCTGAATAAACTGGTGGCCGAAGGCAAATTCCGGAAGGATCTCTTCTTCCGTCTCAATGCTTTCAACCTGAAGATCCCTCCCTTGTCTCAGCGTATGAGCGATATCCCTTTGCTCTGCCAACACTTTATTGTAAATTACAATCGCGATAACGGGACGAAAATCGAGGGTCTGAATGATGAAGCCTATAAACTGCTGAACAGCTATCATTGGCCCGGCAACGTCAGGGAACTTAATATAGTTATCGAGCGGGCCTGTATGGATGCCCGGGAAGGCTTGATCACAGTACAAAACCTGCTCAGATTCTCCAATGAATCCCGACGTGCACCGGCCAAGAACATCGAGTATAGTGGGTTCGATATCAGAGAAGCCAAACATGAAGCAGAGAAGGCAACAATTATTCGAGCCCTTCAGGTCAGTAACGGTAATCGTACCAAGGCTGCTGAACTTTTGGGTATCAGCCGCTCGTCTCTTTATAATAAGATAGAAGAGTTAAAAATCGAAATTATATAAACTTTCATACATTTCTAATTATTTTGACAATCGTCTAATTTTCTGGACACAGCAAACTGCGCCAGAGCTCCATTGGTATGCAATTGTCCAGAATTTTTGACAGGTGGTGTGCATTATAAGGCTGTGAATGCCCATATATCTTCCCTCATGGATGGCATCGATCTTGCAGAAACAAGATTCGAGTCGTCCATTTCTATTTTTGGGGGAGGAGTTATTAATGGCTTTTTTAGAGAAAAAGATGAGAGAAGTCAAGTATGGTTCGCTGCAGGAAGAATACCAGGCTAAACTGCGTACCGCCAGCGAATTGGCGGCCATGATCCAGAGCAACGATGTTATCCTTGAACCGGGCGGGATCAATATACCCCATGATTTTCATGTGGAACTCGCCAAACGGGCCAAGGAAGTACGCAATGTTACTATTTGTCTGGGACTGTGTCTCAAGCTGTACGATTTTATGAACCCCGAATTCAAGGATAATATCCACATCGAGACTCCCTTTGTCGGACCGGTGGAAAGGATCCTCATCGAATGGGGCACCGCCTCCTATATCCCTCAGCATCTTAACCAGTTGGGAGAATGGCAGGACGAGAGAAAACCCAATGTCGTATCGATGGTGGTCACCCCCATGGATGAAAACGGTTACTTCAACCGCTCAGCCTTCGGCGGTTTGGTCCCCAAACGAGCGATTGCCGCAGCTGATACGATCATAGTGGAAGTCAATCCGACTACCCCGTGGCTGGAAGGTGACGATCTCAAGATCCATATTTCAGAAGTAGATTACATCAGCGAGTCCAATGCCGATCTCTTTGAGATCCCCGATATTCCAATTACCGATATAGAAAGACAAATAGCTGCCTATATAGCCGATATGATCCCCGACGGTTCCACTATCCAGCTCGGATTGGGCGGTCTGGCCAATGCTATCGGCTATTTTCTGCACGGTAAAAAGGACCTGGGGGTCCATACCGAAGTAATACAGAAATCATTCATGGAGCTCATGCAACTGGGCATTGTCAACAACTCCAAGAAGAATTTTTATCCGGGCAAGACCCTGGCGACCTTCTGTGTCGGTGATGCCGAACTTTGGAAATTCGTTGATCATAACGATGATTTCCTGTTCACCGAAGTGGAATACAACAACAATCCATATATCATCGGGCAAAATGATAATCTGGTCTCCGTAAACAACGCCCTCTGCATGGATCTGACCGGCCAGGTCGGCGCCGAATCAATCCGTCACCGGCAGTACAGCGGGACCGGTGGACAGCTTAATTTCCTGCAGGGTGCCAAGATGTCCAAGGGCGGTAAAAGCATTATAGCCCTGAACTCCAGCTGGCTCGATAAAGAAGGGAAACTCAGATCCAGTATTATTCCCTTCATGCCCCCGGGAACCGTAGTAACCAGTCCCCGTACCGAAGTGGAATATATCGTTACAGAATACGGCGTAGCCAACCTTAAATTCAAGAAGATCGCGGATCGGGTAAAAGCCATGATCAAGATAGCCCATCCCGATTTCAGAGATGAGCTGACCTTCCAGGCCAAGCGTTTTTGGAAGGAATAAACACATGGATCTAATACTAAATCCCAGGCAGTAATAAAATATGGCTTGAACTGTTTAAAAGCCCCCTGTAAATAATGCGCTGAACCCAGTTCATTATTTGCAGGGGGCTTTATGTTAAGAGGCATGGAACCGGATCAGGAAAAGATCCGGGCTTCCACCTGGTTTCTCTCGGTGTGATCGCACTGGAGCTGGTAAAAAGCAGGGCCCTCGACTACATCCCCGTTATAACCGAAGCGGGAGCCGTGGCAGGGACAGTCCCATGTCCTCTCCGCTTCATTCCATTTGAGTTCGCAGCCCAAGTGGGTACAGGTGGTGTCCACCCAGTGCAGTTCCCCTTCATCGTCGCGATAGACCCCCATTTTTTGACCCTCGACCGCCAGTACCTGTGCCTCCCCTGGTTTGACATCAACATCTTCAGGAAGTCTGGCCATCTTGCCGCTCACCAGTTCTTTAGCCACATCGGCATTTTGAACGAGAAATGTCTTGACGGAGGCCAGATTGAACCGTGAAGGGTTATAGACCGGCGCCCACGGGCTGTCTCCCTTAGTGATCAGATCGGCCAGGATCATCGAAGAAGCCATCGAATTGGTCATGCCCCATTTATTGAAGCCGGTGGCTACATAGATATCAGGGCTGCGCGGGGTGAGGTGCCCCACGTAGGGTACCCCGTCGATAGTCATGCAATCCTGGGTCGACCATCGGTAAGGTATATCAGTAACTGTGAAGCTATTACGGGCATATTCGATCAGGTTCCGGTAATGGACGTTGGTATCTGTCTCATCGCCGGTCTTGTGGTGCTCGCCCCCTACTATGATCAGTTCGTCCCCTCCGTCTTTTTGTGCCCGCAGGGAACGTGTAGGAGTTTCTGCCGTTATAAACGTTCCTTCCGGGAATTTCTCCTGGGCTTTTATCGCCAGAGCATAGGATTTGTCGGCATAGATCCTGGTGATGAAAAAACCGCCGCCATCAAAGAACGGATAATGTGAAGCTACGATGATCTTGTCGGCCTTGATACGCGGCCCATTTTTGGTGATAACGGTCACTGGTTTATCTTCCAGGTTAACTGTCACCGTATCTTCGAATATATAACCTCCGTGGTCGGTCACGTATTCAGCCAGGACTTTGAGATACTTCAAGGGATGAAACTGAGCCTGGCGATCGAAGCGTACTGCTGCCCATATTTTAAAGGGAAGTGGGATCTTTTCCTGATATGCAGCATCTATTCCAAGTTCTTTGGCTGCTCTGGTCTCATCTTGTATATCTTTGATATATTGTTCAGATTGGGTATAAACATAGGCGGGCAGCCACGAAAAGTCACAATCGATCCCCTGCTCTTCAATGGTCTTGTGGATCATTTTGATGGCGGTCTCGTTTGCCTCCGCATACTGCCGGGCCAACTCGCTGCCCATTTCCTTGATCAGGCGGGCATAGATGAGGGAATGCTGGGAGGTGACCTTGGCGGTGGTGTGGCCGGTGGTCCCATGCAGGACTTTGCCGGCTTCTGCTATCGCTACCTTCAAGCCCCGCTGGGTGAGCAGGTAAGCCGAGGTGATACCAGTGATCCCCCCGCCAACAATAGCCACATCGACAGTAATGTCTTCTTCTAGTTGCGGGAAGCTGGGAATACTCACTGAATCGATCCAGTATGAATTGGTTGGGGTGGTAAACTCTTTATCGCCAGGCATATCAACCATCCTTTATTGTTAATATGCTTAGCATGTGTGGTTTACCGCTTATTATGCGATAGTGTGAGCGGTATAACTAGCGATGCCGAAAGGGCATGCGCTGACGGAGCAATCTCATGCAGATGATAGAGACGAGAAATATTACTCCGATGATGGTCAGGGTGCCGGTAATATCATGGCTTTTCATAAAATAATCACCCAGAGCCACGTAAATGATAGCCCAGGGGAGTTTGCCCAGAGCCGATGAGATTATAAAGGTGGTATTTGATACACCGCCGATGCCGGAACCGATATTAATCAGTACGGTAGGCACTACCGGAAAGATCCGGCAAATGAAGAGTATCCAGAAAACATGGGCTTCATCGACACTTTTCAGATCAAAATCGTATTTATCTTTAAGATGATCGATAAAAAAATCCCGGGCCACCGATTTGGACAGCCAGTAGAGTATGCAGGCCCCTACCAGTGCCCCCGACCAGGCCAGGAAGAATCCCGTAAAATATCCATAAATCATACCGGCAGCTCCGGCAATGATTACATAAGGCACAATTGGAGCGATAGCTTGTATAACGAACAATACAAAGGTGACAGTAGGACCGTAGATTCCAAAGCTGTTGATATAATTGACAGTAGATTGGATGCTGGAAAAATCAGCAGCGGAAAGATGATACAGAGTCATTCCCCCTTCTAAAACGACCTGCCGGCCTTCTCTCTAAATTTACCACTTTTCATTCACAGGTTACCATATAATCATGTGCCAGGGTAGAAACAGGAGTTAAATATCAGGTACCGGCCTGCAACCAGGCCAAGGTCAAGTCCTCTCGCAGTTGGGTCATCCCATTGAAACGGTGGTCGGCCCCCGGAACTACATGGAGCCTGGCATTGGCCAATCTCTCTTCCATATACCTGGCATTCTCCGCCGCTACCGTTTCATCGTCTTCCCCGTGTATGATCAAAACCGGCCGATCCCCTACTGCCTGCAGATAGGCGTCCATATCGTGGAGCTCGAAATCATGGATGAGATCAGGTTCAAGAATAAAGCTGCCGTTCTCATCACTAACGGAAACAGCCTGCCCGCCAGCCATTTTATCATAGGCTTCGCTCATCAGGTTCCGAAAGGTTTTCTCCAGCAGTACCGGTGCCGACCAGAGAATAAAACCAACTACCCGTGGGTCGCCCGCGCCGGCTGCCAAAACCGTACTGCCTCCGAAGCTTCGGCCCAACAGATAGATAGGCTGGGAGTATCTCTCGCTGACATGATCGATCACACGTTGCAGATCAGCTGCCTGCCTTGACAGTGTTATATCTTGGAATTCGCCATCGCTGGCCCCGCTGCCGGAAAAATCAAAAGCCAGGGCTCCATATCCGATGTTGTTCAAGCGCTCGACAAAGGGTTGGAGCTTACCGCTGTTTTCCTTGGCTCCGCGGAAGCCGTGGCATATTATGATTATATTTTCACAGGCTGGTATGCTCTGACAAGCAGCGATCGACCTGCCGCCATTATCAATGAAAATTATTCTCTCCAGTTTCTCGTCCTCCACAGCCAATCGTTACATATAATCAAAAATTACATCGGTTTCTTAGGCTTCTTTTGTTCATCGGATTCATGGCGCACCTTATTGGTACAAAAATCGCAGATAAAGGTAGCCGCATCACCCTGGTTTTCCATCTTCTTAAAATCTTTATGGTCTTCCGTAACCGTATAAACCTTGCCGCACATGAGACACCTGGCGTTGATTGAACTCACAATGATCCTCCCTTTCGTTGAATTTTTATCAGCTTACCAGAAACGCTTAAAATCTGAAGTTAAGACATCACGCAGCCTGACCTGGCCATAATCATTTTTCCCGGTAAAACAGTTCTCGGGCCAGTCGCTGGCACTCACTAGTGCCTCCCTACTTTCATTCAGGGGCAGATGACCTCCCTTCGCTTTAAATGCCAGTATACTGCTCCTGATCAGCTCATCCATACCCAGATTCACGATCCGGCTGCGCAGCAGTTCTGCTTTTGCACTGGTCTGACAGCATATGTAGGTCTGACAGGTGAAGGGACGATAGGCGTATATCGAACAGGTCCCATTCTCGCGAAGAAAGACACAACTCTCCCGAGGACCCCTCCGCAGAGTGATATCGATATAATTCCCGCGAACTTCTACCCAAAGATAGCGAAAAACTGTGGTTATGTCAGTGCTGGTCGCCCGGCATATATTTAAAACGTCAACAGAAGTTACCGGCAGCGGTTCATGACAGCATAGATCGCAGCCCTGGCAGTGCCGGCGTTCTTCCGGCCAGAGCCTGGCAAGTTCGCCATTTTCAATAAAATCATTGATCGTCTCAAGATAATCGAGTACTGTCACTTCCGAGTCGGTAAACTTAACATCATAGCCGGGCTGTCCCTTTATCTTCTTTTTTGAGAGTTTTATCCCGGCCATTATTCGGTGGTTCCAGCGGCTCCGGCTTTGGACGGCAGGATCTTGATATAGATCACATGCTGATAGTTTAGAACACCGGTTATATTGCCTTTTGCATCATACATATTAGTGGATGAGGATCCGCCTACGTAGACCTTTCCGGTGTCCTCAACACCCAGGTCCTTTAAATATGTGACCAGTGTTTTGCCGTCAGTGAACACGATCTCTGCCTTGATGAGCGGCTGATCGTCCTGACTCGTGGCCTTAAACAGTTTCCCGGTATCGAATTTACATCCACTCAGCAATACGGCTGCCAACAGCAGGCTTACCAAGAGGATCCTATTCCTGGTCAAAACTACTCCTCCTTTACATAAATACAGCTATGTTGAGGCCAAAATCAAAATTCAAAAGTCATACCCGCTTCCCCTTTTACTACCTTGTCCCCTAAAGCATTATATAAACGGGCAGCCGGATAGAAGCCGGTACAATGTGATACTATGATTTTCTGGATATCATAAGACTGCAGAGCAGCTATGGTCTGGTCCAGCCGGTCCGGGGAGGCAGTCAACAGGTGGGTTCCCCCTATATAGCCCAGGATCCTACTCTCTCCGGTTTTCTCCATAGCATATTCGATTATATTAATTATACCGGAATGGGCACAACCGCTCACGATCACCAGGCCTTCATCCCTGCGGATTATTAGAGATATATCATCTTCCAGCAGATCCGGTTTCAACTCGCCATTTTCCTCCACCTGGAAGGCTCCCCCCACATTTTCGTAAGCCGTCTTCCGAGGTATCTCGCCGGAAAAACAAATACCCGGAGCGATTTCCTGAAAACCATCTATATTAACCATGTTTACTCTGGCCTTCTCCAGATCGATCAATGTAAAAGCACAACCGATGTGTCGGGAAGTGCCCGGTATGGGCCTTTGCGCAAAGACCTTGGAATGAGCATATACTACCGGCACATGGTGTTCTTCCAGTATCCTCATCAACCCTCCAGTATGGTCGGAATGACCGTGACTGAGGATTATTCCGTCTAAATCATCCAGGCTTACCCCCAGTACCCGGCTGTTGTTAATGATAGAACCCAGACTTCCAGTGTCAAATAGGTAGCGTTTGTCTTCGGTCTCGACCATCATAGCCAGTCCCCATTCACCCAACATACCCATGTGTGCAGTAGTATTCTCTACCAAGATGCTTATTTTAAGAGTCAACCTGAATCATCCTTTCTATTGAATATCATGACACTTAATATAGATTATATATCGTTGACCACAATTCCTTCTAATCCCGTTTTAATATGCCAATCAATTACAATATCCATTAGTGTGATCTCAAATCCTCTTTCGGAGCAATTCTATTAATATGTAAACTGATTGTCGTATATTTGGTGAAAAATGAGCTGAATAAGGATTAAATTTGCTGTGGAGTTGACAAAACCTGACCGTAAAGAGTATATAAATATAGGAGTCTAAAGAAAAGGCGGTGATGAAATGGAACCTATACCCGAATATCGATCATGGCATTGGATTAACCTAAATAATAAGTCCGGGAGGGTTGCATTGAGCCGTAGGAACAATGCCTGATCCTCTCGTTTCTGGAGGGACTGCGCATGATCAAGACCTATTTCTTTGACTACGAAAAGAATTCAATGTTCCACGATGTGGATCTGGCTGATAAGGAAACCCTGCTGGCTAATCCACAAAATCTGCTATGGATAGACATCTATGATTGTTCAGCCACGGAGCTGAATTATATCGGTGATCTCTTCGATTTCCATCCCCTGGCCCTGGAAGACTGTCTGCAAATCAGCCCGCGAGCAAAGCTGGACCGCTATGATGACTACAATTTTTTCGTTTTCCACGCCCTGCGCTACTTTGAAGAAGCCGAGGAAGAAGACGAGATCTCCAGTATCGAACTTGATGTTTTCATGGGCAATAATTATATCGTCACCATCCATCCGATAGCCCTGGCCGCTGTCGGCAAGGTAGCGCGGATCTGTCTGAGGGAAACCGAATTGATGGTGCTGGGTCCGGAACACCTGCTCTATCGTATAGTCGATAACATGGTCGATGATTATTTTCCCATTATTGCACGGCTAGGCGAACGTATCGACGACCTGGAGGATAGCATCTTCCTGGACCGCGGTCGAGAGATCACCGAGGAAATACTGGCTTTGAAGAGAACCATCATCCTGTTGCGCAAGGTGCTGATCCCCCAGCGCAGGATATTCGGCAATATCAATGGACACTATTCCTTCCTGGTCAACGAAGAAAACGTTCCTTACTATTTGGACCTGGTCGACCACCTGGACAGCGTCCTTGATACCGCCAATACCTATCGCGACTTGGTCAACAGTACCACTGAAACTTATTATTCCATAATCAACGGCAGGACCAGTGAAATCATCACCGTACTGACTATCATATCCATCATTATGATGCCGCTGACTGTGATCACCGGCTTCTTTGGAATGAACGTGCAGATCCCCGGAGCCAAAAGCCCTTACTACTTTTTCTATATTCTGCTCGGCATGTTCTCTCTGGCCGTGGCCATGCTGGGGTTTTTCCGCTATCGCCGCTGGATCTAGATAGTTTGGAGTTACGGAGTTACGATTTAACACAGATGGACACAGATTGAACACAGATTATTTCTCAATTATGAAAACACATCTCATAACGGCTCTGATATTGTTATCTGCCTTAAAGGTAAGAATATAAAAAAGGCTTTGAAGAAATATCTATTATTCTTCAAAGCCTTATTTATTTACATAATATAAGTTAAAAAAGTATTTATAATTATCAGTGTTCATCCGTGGTTAAATCCCCCTGTCGCAACCCCTAGGAATACTTAACCACTATGTTGGCAATGAGTTCGGCGACGTCTTCGACATAATCCTGGGCCATCTCAATATGTTCGTAGACCTCACGCCATTTGATAATGGAGACCGGGTCTTCTTCATTATCAAACAGATAAGCTAGACCGTTACGGTATAATGAATCCTGCTCTTTCTCCAGCCGGGTGATCTCTGCACAGCAGTTCACGATCTCTTTCTTGTTTCTCTCCACCTGGTCTAAAAGTTTCAGGGCTTTCTCCTGCAGGGTAATAGAAGTGTAGAGTACGTCTACCATCTCCTTTACCCTGGCATCAGGTTCTCCAGCCTTGTATAGGATCATCCGGTCGATGATCCCGGTAATATAATCGAGAGTGGTTGCCAGTTTCTGTACCAATTGAAAGGCATCCTCCCGGTCAAAAGGCAGTATGAAGCTGGTATTCAAACGGCGCACCAATTCCTGGATGATGTGGTCACCCTCATGCTCCATAGCTGTCAATCTGGCCATTTTGAGATCCAGTTCGTTGTAATCGTTGACGACATTCTTCAGGATGTCCCCTCCCCTGACTACTGTACGAGCGGACTCGTTGAGCAACAGGAACAGTTCATCATCTTTTCTGCCAAATAACCGCAACTCCATCCCCCCTTAAACGAAAATGACTTCTCTGGATCTAATGCACATTAATATACCACTAGCCAATATTATATAGCAAGTAGTGTATTATTATATACCTTACAGAGCCCTCAGATAATCGGGTCTCAGGTAGCGTCGATCCTCCTTGGCGATCATATCATTGATAAGTTTCAGCATCTTCTCCTTATCATCCGGCAATCGGCCCTTTATGGGCAGATAATTGGACGCATGATTGCTGCGGAATTCCGTGCCCTGCACATTTAGATGATCGATCATTATGCGCATCTCATCCAGGATCTCGAAAGGACCTGGCAGCTCAAATTCCCCTCTCTCCTGTCGGCGGAAGAGTTCAGTCCGGGGCACCAGCATCAGGACCAGAGCCCCGATATAATCCGGATTCATATCATTGCATATCTCGGCAGTCTTAACAGCATGGTCCACCGCTTTGGGCGAACGACCGGCCAGACCCAGCAGAACGGTTACTGACAGCAATATACCGGCTCGCCTGATCCTTCTTCCTGCCTCTACCATCTCATCATAAGTCACACCCTTGCGGATATCCTTCAGCAGCTCGGGGTCTCCGGTCTCGACCCCTAAATAGGCGATGGTCAGCCCTGCCGCCTTCAGAGCGGTAAGTTCGGAGACCTCCTTTTGCAAAATGCTGTCCGGACTGGCATAGATGCCAATATGGCGCAGGGAGGGAAAACTTTGTTTCAGGTAGTTTATGACCTCCAGCAGATCGGCGGTGTCCATAGCCAGAGCATCACCATCGGCCAGGAACACCTTTTCCAGGTCATGGTAGTATAATTTCGCCATGCGGATGTCGGTCTTGATCTCATCCAGATTGCGAACACGGTATTTCTTGTCTTTATACATGGCGCAAAAGGTGCAGCGGTTGTGGCTGCAGCCTACAGTACATTGCAGGATATAACTCCTGGCTTCACTGGGCGGTCTGAAGATGTTACCTTCGTATCTCATTCAAGGTCACCTCCTAGTGATATAAGTTTATAACAATATAGATATTTTTGTGAAATAGTTTACTGAAGAGCGATAAATAACTAGCTATATTTATGACTCTACCGGTCAAAATAATAACGGTGCGAGCCAAACATTAAGGAGGTCTTAAGTTTGGCAAGACGCAAAAGCATAATGTCGGAACAGCTTAAATATGAGATCGCACGTGAACTCGGGGTTGACCAGGTGGTTGCCACCCAAGGATGGGGTGCGGTCAGTTCGAGAGACTGCGGCAATATTGTTGCCAAGGCAATCGAAATTGCTGAACGGAGTATGGCCCAGCAGAACCAAACGACTCTCTAATACACTCGCACCAGCCGGGGGTTATCCCCCGGTTTTATTATTGTCCTCAGACCGCTGACGGTACCACTTCATTATCACATCAAAGAGCCAATAAAACACTAAAACTACCAATAAGGCAGTTATACTCGTATTTTGCAATCCAACCCCGATTATCATGCCCAAAATAGCGGTCAGCCAGAGACTGGCTGCTACATTGAGGCCTTCGACCTCGTTCTCCTCTGAGATCCAGATCATGCCGGTGCCGATAAATCCTATAGCCGAAATAGCTTGGGCAGATAAGCGGCCCGGATCACCAAACCAGGGGTAAGACAGTATTTTAAAAAATTCGGTAGAAACATAAGTCAAGAGAGCGGTACCTATGCAAACCATTACAAACACACGGGCAGTGCTCCGGTTAGAAATAGTACCGATGATCATGCCCACCACACCGGCTAACAATATTTTGATCAAAAAAAGGGTAAGCATTAGAGTATCCTGTAGTTGGGAGCTTCCTTGGTAATCGATATATCGTGGGGGTGGCTTTCCACCAACCCGGCATTGGTTATACGGACAAAGCGGCTCCTGGTTTTCATCTCTTCGATATTCTTAACTCCGCAATAGCCCATACCGGCCTTGATTCCTCCGACTAATTGGAAGATGGTCTCAGATACGTAGCCTTTATAGGGTATACGTCCCTCGATACCTTCCGGGACCAGCTTCTGGGCATCCTCCTGGAAGTAGCGGTCACTGGACCCCTGCAGCATGGCATCTATGGATCCCATACCCCGGTATACCTTGTAACTGCGTCCCTGGTAAATGACTACCTCTCCGGGGCTTTCCTCGGTACCGGCAAAGAGATTGCCCAGCATTACCACATCGGCTCCAGCACCGATAGCTTTGGCAATGTCTCCTGAATATTTTATGCCGCCATCAGCTATGATGGGGACCCCGTGCTTGGCGGCAGCCTCGGCGCAGTCAAAAACAGCGGTTATCTGAGGAACACCAATACCGGCGACCACCCGTGTAGTGCAGATGGAGCCCGGTCCGATACCGACCTTGACTGCGTCAGCCCCAGCCAGGATAAGTTCCTCGGTGGCCTCAGCGGTAGCTACATTGCCGGCGATAATCTGGATGTCAGGGTATCTCTCCTTGATAAGGCGGACCATGTTTATCACTCCGATAGAATGACCGTGCGCGGTATCAACTACGATAACGTCCACCCCAGCGCGGGTGAGGGCGTCTATCCTTTCAAAGGTATCATGGGCAGTTCCCACAGCAGCACCTACCAGCAGCCGTCCCCGTTCGTCCTTGGCCGAGTTCGGATACTTGTGGGTCTTTTCTATATCCTTGATGGTTATCAGGCCCATCAGATTGAAGTTATCATCGACCAGGGGCAGTTTTTCGATCTTATATTTACGCAGGAGCTGCATGGCCTCTTCCATACTGGTACCGACCGGTGCTGTAACCAGCCTTTCACTGGTCATAACGTTCTTGATAGGCTGGTGGAACTCTGTTTCATAGCGAATGTCGCGATTGGTGATGATCCCGACCAGTTTCGGTCCCTCAGTAATGGGAACTCCCGAAATGCGATATTGTTCCATGATGTCCAGGGCATCCTGGATGGTGTTATTAGGCGATAAAAAGAAAGGGTCGGTAATAACGCCATGTTCAGAGCGTTTGACCCGGTTGACCATCTGAGCCTGTGCCTCGATACTCATATTCTTATGGATGATTCCGATACCGCCTTCCCGGGCCACGGCAATAGCCATGCGAGTCTCAGTCACGGTATCCATCCCGGCACTCATCACCGGGGTCTCCAACCGGATTTTTTTGGTCAGGCGGGTAGATATATCAACATCTCTGGGCAAAACCTCGGATCGCCCTGGGACCAGCAAAACATCATCAAAGGTCAGGCCTTCCTTGGCAAACTTATCGCTCATGAGATTATCCTCCTTAAAAAAGATAATAAATTATCTTAAACTATTCCCGCCTATTTTTCAATACAATCCGACCTTGTATATCAATCCCCACCAATAACCGACCCCACACCGTAGTGCCAGAAATGGTCGGTGAGCGAAGTGATGGTAGTCTCTTTTACTCCAAACCTTCGGGCCATTTCAGCCTCGGACAGCCCTTGCTTCAGGCAGGCAGTAAATTGATCGTAATCGATACCGGCTTCAGCCGTCATCTCTACAATAGAAGGGATCCTGCTCCATGGCGGATAACTTCCGATCTGATGTTCAGGCGTCTCCATTAAGTCACACTCCTTTTTGATTTAGTGTGTCCTGATCCCCGGTGATTGAGCCAGAACACAAAAATAAAGCCCGAGAATCCATTCCCGGGCCTTGAGACCACCCTCAATCAGTTTGTTAGATATGTATCCTCTTACAGCGAACTGTTCTTCAGCCGCATATGGGTCTGATCGATTTCGACTACTATAACCTCGCGGCCGATCTTCTTTACCGCCTCCCATGGTATCACCAACTTCTGGCGGTCAGCCCAGAAGTTAAAGGCATTGCCGCGGTTGGGCAGTATTATCGAGACTATGCTGCCGCTTTCTTCATCGACGAACATATCCGATTCCCCGACCGTCCCCATTCTCATTCCATCGTAAATGTTCACCATCTCTTTGCCGACCAGATCATTCAAGCGCACATTGACCCTCCTCTAAACACCAGTGTGACCGAAGCCTCCTGCGCCTCTGACGGTATCGTCCAGTTCCGGCACCTCCACCAGTTCTACCTGCTCTACCCGGGCAAACACCATCTGGGCTATCCTCTCGCCTCTTTTCAATATATACTCCTTGTCCCCCAGGTTTATTACTATCACCTTGATTTCACCACGATAATCCGCATCTATGGTACCTGGAGTATTGAGCAGGGTGAGCCCGTGTTTGATGGCCAGTCCACTGCGTGGACGGATTTGCGCCTCATAGCCTTCAGGAATAGATACAGCCAGTCCGGTAGGCACCAATACCCTTCCCCCTGCCGGAATCACGATTTCCTCATCACAAGCGGCAAGGAGATCTACCCCTGAGGCTCCTGAGGTCATATACTGAGGCAATGGAAGATCATTGGAATGCAAACGCTTGATCTGGATCTTCAAAAATACCACTCCTTATGGAAAGATGTTTAGCCACGGATTAACACGGATTAACCCTTTATTGGCAACAAACCGCGAATAATAACAAATACAATCCGGTACAAAAGGCAGCAACGAACACCCTGATTAAAAGTCAGGTGCTCAATACTATTTCGAAAATAATAAATCCCATTACAGTCAATCATGGAGTCTAACAAAGCCAGTATAGCCACAAATATTCGTTTTTTGTTATACAATCAGTGTTCATCTGTGTTAAATTCCCCTACGGGGATAACTTATGCGCTTTCGCGCAATTAAGGACGCTGTGTCTTTCCCCCTCCGGGGACAACTCATGCACCCTATCGGGTGCCATTAAGGACGCTATGTTTAATCGTTTTCCCTACTACCAGTACCTCCGGAACTCGTCGTTGACATTCTTCAAGGCTTCCGGCGAACCGATGGCCGACAGTGATATACGGGAAGGCTGCAGTAGTTCTGCTGCCAGGCTCTCCACCATATTCTTTTCGACACTCATTATCTTGCCGATCACCTCTTCCAGGGGAACGATCTTATCGTACATCAGGATTGATTTGCCCAGGCGGGTCATCCGGTTCATCACACTTTCCATGCCCAGATAAAGGCTGGATTTGATCTGCTGGCGGGTACGGGTCAGTTCCTCCTCGCTGATCCCGTTTTCCACCAACCCGGCCAATTGCCCGTGGAGCACCTCAAAGAACTGCCCGGTACGAGACGGACCGGTCCCGGCGTATATCACATAGGAACCGGTATCTGAATAATTATTGGGATAAGAATAGATCGAATATGCCAGTCCCAATTCCTCGCGGATGGACTGGAACAGCCGCGAACTGACACCACCACCCAGGATGCTGTTCATGATGTTGAGCGCGTAGCGGCGGCAGTCATTATAGGTAATACCGGGGACCCCCAGACATAGCTGTACTTGCTCTGTTTCCTTGGGGACCAGTTTGACAAAGGGGACCGATAGCTCCGGAGTCTCCAATTCAATTCCGACCGAACCGGGCTGGGCCTGCTCCAGATGAGCTTCGATAGCATCCCTGACTTTACCGGACTCAACGTTGCCAGCAACTGAAATAACAATGTTGGACGGCACGTAGAATTTTTTATAGAAATCAAACAAATCGTTACGCTCTGAGTTGGTTATAGTCTCCAGGGTACCCAGGATAGGGGGGCCCATTGGGCTGTTCTTCCATATATTTTGGGAAAAAACATCGTGCACCAAATCATCGGGGGTATCTTCATACATATTGATCTCCTCGATGATGACTCCCTTCTCGGTCTCGAAATCCTGGGGGGTGAAAGCCGAGCGAAAGAGCATATCGAAGAGGATATCCATTGCTGCATACAGGTTTTCATCAAGCACACGGGCATAGAGTACCGTGTTCTCTTTTGAGGTGGCAGCATTGAGTTGTCCGCCCATACTCTCAAAACTATCGGCAATGTCGCGGGCAGTCCGGGTATCAGTTCCCTTGAAAAGCATATGCTCGATAAAATGACTTGCTCCGGAAAACCTGGCAGTCTCATACCTGGAGCCCAGGCGGATATAGATGCCAACAGCGGCTGATTTGACATAGGGTATCTCTTCAACTACCAGCTTGGCCCCGCTGGCTAGATTCCAACTGTTAATCACTGTCATACCTCCATCGGATATTCCGAAAAATACGTGTTATGCACACTCCTCGTATGAATATCCACTATCTTCGTGCAACTGTCAATAATAATCCATTGACCCACTTAGTTATTCTGCCCAGTCCCCGGTTATCCCTTTCATATTAGAAAATTGATTTTATTCGGCTTATAAGACGGCTCTGCCGTTTGATGTCTTCTTTAACTATAAGCGGGCTGACCGATACGAGATTACCATCGGCGAATACCCGCACTTCGCCCACGTGCTGCCCCTTTTTCAAAGGAGGTTCCAATCGGTAATCCATCCTTACCACCTTCTCAACATTTAGTTTGCTGTTCTCACCCTGCAACAGAGCAATGTTCCTGGCGGGAACTATAGAGGTATAGGGTTGGGTGCCGCCAACGATCTGGATCTCTTTGAAAACATTCCCCCGGTCAACTACCCTGACCAGATGGCAATCATTAAAGCCGTAATCCAACAGGCGTGCACAATCTCCGGTCCTGTCCGCCGATTTAAGAGCCACCGCTATCAGGTGCCGTCCATTGCGGCTGGCCGAAGCCACCAGGCACTTACCAGCATCGTTGGTAGTCCCGGTCTTGATGCCATTCGCGCCTGGGTAACTGTCGAGTAAACCGTTTGTATTAGTTATTATCATCTCATTCCGGTATCCCGGATGCCGGAAGCCGGTTTGACGCGTAGATACCAGAGCAGCCAGATCGGGTTTTTCTAAAAGATAACGTCCGATCCGGGTAAGATCATAGGCTGAACTGAAGTTGTCACTGTCTGGTAACCCGGAGGGATTGGCGAAATGCGTATGGTGAGCCCCGATAACTACTGCCTTGACCGACATCAGATGGGCAAACAGATCGATATCTCCGGTCACATGCTCGCCTAAAACCACAGCAGCATCGTTGGCTGATCGTATCAGGGCCGCTTTGAGAAGTTCTTCAACGGTTATCTCCTGCCCCCGGCGCAGACCGATAACATACTTGGGTGTCCGGGCTGCATTTTCACTTACAACTGCGATTTCCGACGGATCCGCGTATTCATCAGCCAATATTGCCGTCATCATCTTGGTGGTGCTGGCCACCTGACGGGATTCATCAGCCGATCTGGACAGTATCACCTGCCCGGTCCCAGCATCTATCAGGCAGTAATACCTGCAAGAAAGATAGGGAGCGGCCTCAGCCCTGGATACCCCAGCCAGCACCACCAACATGATTGACACAATGAACAAAACAAAACGAAAGACCTGCGATTTGATCCCCGGCCTGACTGCCCGGTAAACCAGCCTGACAAAATCACTTAGAATTGGAGCGTTTATCATCAGATTTTTTATCCTTACAATCAGCCGCCATCATCTCATCGATGGTTATCATCTTGTAGCCCTGAGCCTTGAGCCCCTCCAGCATCTGGGGCAGAGCTTTTACGGTCGGATCAGTCGGATGCATGAGCACTATGGCATCATTGTGGACCCTTTTCATTACTCGCTGAACAATGGTCTCCGGTGCCGGACGCTGCCAGTCTATAGTGTCGGCGCTCCACATAATTTGCATATAACCCATATCCGTCACATTTTTCACCAAGTGGTCATCGAACTCACCATAGGGAGAGGCGAAAAATCGGCTTTGTTTGCCCGTGGCCTTATAGATAATGTCTTCGGCCATTTTTATCTGCTCCTGGGTTTGCTCTTTTGAGAGTTGGTTGAAATGGACATGTTTATAGCCATGATTCTGAATGCTATGCCCAGCTTTACTCATCTCTTTAAGAAGGTCCGGGTGTTTTTCCGCCCACTTGCCGGTAACAAAAAAGGTGACCCTGGCATCGTTCTTCTTAAATTCCTTCAGCATGGCAGGGATATACTCTTCACCCCAATCAACGTTTACGGTCAGGGCCACGACTTTTTTGCCGGTATTGCCCTGGTAAACGGGGCTTTTATGGTGAGCGGCTATCCCGCTATCATTGAAATACACAATGGAAGCAGCCAAGAACCCGCAGACCAGAAAAAATACCAGCAGTGACAGCCTGAGTATACGACGCGGAACAAAATAAATCCTCACTTTTTCTCCCTCCCTAAAATCTGTACCTCCAACTTTCCACTATGCATTCCAGCCTTGATAATCACCGGATAATCATATCCGTTATGAAATCTGAGATCCATATAACCATAGCCGACCGTGGCATCCCGGCCCTTGTCAACATAGGGAACGGGCTTGCTGTGGGCATGACGTTCGATCAATTTTAATCCGCTCTCGAGCATAGCATTATATATGGTGCTGGCTGCCTGGCAGACTCCACCGCCGTAATCGATATCATGCTGTCCCTTAAGGATGATTGGTGCCGGAAGATACCCTCTCTCTGGGGTGCGGGGACCCACCACGTCATTGAACGAAAATATCTGGCCAGGCCAGATCACCGTGTTGTTCAAAGCCTCACAGGCCAGTGTGATATTGGTATGCCGCTGAGAGTTGCCGCCCACTCCGGTAGCATAATAGCCAATGCAGTGATTGGCAGTCATAAGATCTTCTGAGCGATACATGGGTTTGATCTTTAGGACTCTAAGCTTCAGGTGCTTTCCGGGTGGCGCTTCCATGACCGCCCGTATATTGGGTTGGATTGCAACGATTTGGCCGTCTCTCCCGGAGATGACCCGTCCGCTTTCTTTTTCCAATGATGGTTCCCGCGGAAGGGTCTGGTATCTGACCGCCATCTCCCCAACGACCTGCCGGACTTCGGCTGGCAGCAGGCCGCTCATATCCTCCCCGGCCAGGCTTACTCCAGGTTTTACCCCGTAATAACGTCTTTCCAGCCGATCAAGCCACACGTTTATCAGTGGAATTGATATAAAGAAGACCAACAGGAAGACAATAGTATAATTATGTCTTAGCAGTGATCGTCTGAAAAATACTATCACCCCGACACATATTGATATAGATTTCTATTCGGCATAGCAGGTGATTATAACTGGAAACAAATGAAGGTAGGATGTACAGATGACATACAGCAACAGGTAAATGCCGTCTGCCTAGCGGCTGGTAAAACGGTAGCCTGATCCCCAGACGGTCTCCAGGTATTGCGGCTCAGAAGGGTTGGGCTCGATTTTTTCTCTTATCTTGCGTATATGTACGGCAACGGTGCTAAGGTCCCCCAGAGCGTCCTCGCCCCAGATATTTTGATAGATCTGTTCCTTGGAAAGCACACGATTTGGATTGGAGGCCAGAAACAACAGCAGGTCAAATTCCTTGGACGATAGGGTTATTTCGCGTTCATTGAAAAAAACCCGGCGTGAGCTCCGGTTTATGAGGAGGCCCTTGATTTCTATTTCATCGTTGTTTTCGGGGCGGATCCCCGATAACCTTTCAAAACGTGCGATGTGAGCCTTGACCCGTGCAACCAGTTCCAGGGGACTGAAGGGCTTGGTCATATAATCATCGGCCCCCAGCCCCAGACCGCGGATCTTATCCATGTCTTCAGTTTTAGCTGAAACCATGATTATGGGTACAGCACTGTTTTTGCGCAGCCTCCGGCACACCTCGAAACCATCAAGCCCGGGGAGCATGAGGTCAAGAATGACCAGATCGAACTCATCCGCCTCACAACGTTGCAGGCCCTTATTGCCATCTGTCTCAATAATTACTGAAAAGCCTTCTATCTGCAGGTAGTCCCGCTCTAGCTCGGCTATAGAGAGTTCGTCTTCAACGATCAATATCCTTTTCATTAATACAGCTCCTCACTTTCTTCCAGCCTGCTCACACTCTCGACTTTGGGCAGGGTGAAAAATATGCTGGTTCCGACACCCAGCTCGCTTTCCGCCCAGATCTTGCCGCCGTGGGCCTCAATTACCTGACGGGCTATGGATAGGCCCAAACCGCTGCTTCCGCTTTGCCGATTGCGGGAGGGGTCGGCACGGTATAAGCGGTCAAATACATAAGGCAGGCTTTCTTGAGGTATGCCAAGACCGTTATCCTTGATTTCGATTATGGCATCAAAATCATTCTCCAGCAGTATGATCTCCAGCCAACACAGTGGTTTGTTTTGGTCACAATGTTGGATCGAATTGCGGATGATATTATTGATCACCCGCTGCAGCCGCTGGCGGTCAATGATGACCGGAGCATGGCTGGGATAGCTGGCGGCATAAGTCAACTGGATACCCTGGTCTTCCAGTTCATAACCCTTTTCCTCAGCACAATCCTTGAGATAAGCTTCTATATCCACCGGTTCGAATTCGAACTCCAGTTGTTTGAGGTCAAGCTTGGAAAACAAAAATAGTTCATCGATCAGGAGCTCCATCTCCAACGAGTTGTTATAGATGATCTGCTGGTATTTCTGTGCCTTTTCCGGAGTATTGGCGACACCCTCCATCATCCCCTGCACATGGCCACGAATAGAGGTTATAGGTGTTTTAAGATCATGGGAGATGTTGGCGATCAATTCCTTGCGGTTGTTCTCATAACGCTGGCTAATGGTTTGTGCATCCTTCAATTGCAGACGCATCTTATCGAACGACCGGCAGAGTTCTCCGATCTCATCATCAGAGTTACAAGCGATCACCCCATCCAGATCGCCCCGGGCAATATTTTTAGTAGCTTCATTAAGCATATGCAGGGGAGTCGTTATATTCCGGGCGATACGATAGCTGATCCAAATATTGATCAGCATGGCGATCAGCAGTGCAATAGCCAGTACTATATCCTCAGCCGGTCCCGGCGGTTTATCACGAGTAACGAAGTATATTAGCCCGCTGCTGCCGTCCCTGAATTCAAAACTGTGGTATCTGAACATCTGATAGCCATGGTGATCGGGAGGCATTTCGTTGTCCTCAAGTATGCGGGCGGCCTGCAGACCCATAGCCTGAATGCTTTTTGGCAAGTAAACAAAGTTGCCATTCTTTTCTACCAGTACGATCAGAAAATGATGCTCGGTCTTTTTATTTAACTGGCGAAGGTAGTCTTCGTCAGCCAGGTGATCAGGGTTTTTGATTATAGTTTCGTCCAATGCCGCAACCAGGCTTCGGTTCTGGCTGAGGATATTCTCCAGGCCAGCTTCCCCTGGGGTGGCATATTCCGTTTCCACAAAATGCCGCCAGAACAACCCGGCTGCTCCGAACAACAATAAGGGAATCAAGATCATGGAGATATGTGAAACGGTGAGTTTATATTTCAATGAGTGACGGTTAAGCAAGTCCTTCATATGCTCCTCCTTATGCTCTCTTTCCTAATTATGATATCAATCATTATTGAAACTCGTCTTAATAAATTATTAAAATTCTTTAAAGTTTGGCTGCGTCTTTCAGACAAGCGTGGTCGTTAAGCAAATCTTTCAGTCCTGTTAATGAAAACTTAAACACTTCTTAGTCGGAAGTTTCATTTTGCCCCATATACTGAATCCAGGACATCTGCTTCAGATAATACAGAAAGGGGGATGCAGTATGGGATTACTCTCCAGGGTAGCAACTGCAGTGAGCTTTCTTCTCCAGATGCTGGGAATCTTGATCTTAGGGCTTATCTTCATCATCGCTCCCGGGGTGGCTATGAGCCTGGGTGTAGGGATATTCAGGTTTAAAACAGCACTGGCCGGATAAGCACTTTTTGCCGGGCAGTTGAACATAGATCATTATTATGAAACAGAGGGGTGGAAACATGAAAAATAAAGGAAAGATAAACCTGGTGCTGGACCTAGTGATGTTCCTGGGTATGCTGGGACTGTTCTTTGTAAAAGGAGAATTTCACGAGACCCTGGCTTATACGCTGGGCGGGCTGCTGATCCTGCATATCGTATTGCATTGGCAGCAAATAAAGGTCATGTATCGCCAGCTTCTGCCGGAAACCAGTCATCAGGTACTGGGCGGCGCAGTTGTCGTGGCTTTGATCGCGGCGATCCTCACCATGCCTATTTACCTGCCCGCAACCGGCGAAGGAAACCGCGGAGCATTCGGTCCTCCCCCGGGTCAATACCAACACTTCGACCGGGATTAAAGCGCTGAGAGGCATTGGGGATGATACCAGGGCGATGACGGGAATGAAGAACCATGCGTGAGAAAAGCCCGTGATTGAGACGTACTGACGTACGTTGACTGAGCGGGCTTTTCGCAACAACGCAGTAATTCGCTTCCGTCATCGGTCTGGCCAGAAAACACAAATAAACCGAGTTAACTCGGTTTACTTGGTATTTTCAGTGAACTGCCTGATTTATTGAGCTGGCTTATTAGCTCTGAGTACAGCCTTGCGGGACAGATTTACCCGGCCCTGGCGATCTATCTCGGTTACCTTCACCGTGATCTTGTCGCCGATATTGACCACATCAGTCACCTTGTCAACGCGTTCTTCCGCCAGCTGCGAAATATGGACCATACCTTCCTTGCCGGAAGAACCTAGAACGCCGGGGATTATCTCCACGAATGCCCCAAAATCCATAATGCGTTTTACTGTACCGTCATATACCTTGCCCACTTCCACCTCAGCAACTATGGCTTCGACTAGAGCCTTGGCCTTCATGGCAGCTCCCTGGTCGGTGGCCATTATGAACAGGCTGCCATCATCCTCAATGTCGATCTTGGCACCGGTCTCGTCCACGATCTTATGGATGACCTTACCGCCGGGGCCGATGACCTCACGGATCTTGTCGGGATGGATCTGCATCCTGATCAGGCGCGGAGCATAAGGCGACATCTCGGTATTAGGCTGGCTGATGGCTTCATTCATCTTGCCCATAATGAACATACGGCCTTCTCGAGCCTGCTTGAGAGCAGCGGTAACGATCTCCCGGGTAACGCCGGTGATCTTGATATCCATCTGCAGTGCAGTAACACCCTTTTCTGTACCGGCCAGTTTGAAGTCCATATCCCCCAAAGCGTCTTCGATACCTTGAATATCGCTTAAGATAGCGAATTTGTCCTCGGCGGTGACCAGGCCCATGGCTATTCCTGCTACCGGAGCCTTGATCGGTACACCGGCATGCATCAGCGACATGGAACTGCCGCAAACACTGCCCATGGAACTGGATCCGTTGGATTCCAATACCTCGGATACCACACGGATGGTATAAGGGAATTCATCTTCAGATGGTAATACGGCCAGGAGAGCTCTCTCCGCCAGGGCGCCATGTCCGATCTCTCTGCGTCCCGGTCCGCGCATCGGTTTGATCTCACCGGTGCTGTAGGGCGGGAAGTTGTACTGATGGATGTAACGTTTGTGATCGGCGCGGCCCAGTCCGTCCAGGAACTGTTCTTCGCTGGCTGCACCCAGAGTGGTGACCGAAAGTACCTGGGTCTGACCACGAGTAAATAGCCCGGTACCATGGGTACGTGGCAGGAAGCCCACTTCGCAGCTGATCTGCCGGATCTCGGTGAGCTGGCGACCGTCTACACGGTCCCCATCCTCCAGGATCATGCGGCGAACGGTTTCTTTCATCATCTTGTCGACCAAACCATCAATAGCCTTCGCATCATCAGGATAAATCTCAGCGAAATGGGCCATGATGTCTTCCTTGGCCTGATCCATCTGGGTCTCGCGGGATTTCTTGTCGGGATTGCGTACTGCCTGTTCCAGAATAGGCATTGAGAATTCGCGCACTGCTGCCTCAATGGCTTCGTCCATGACCTTGGCCGTGACCTCCACCTTGGGCTTGCCCAGTTCGGCGATTATGGGTTCCTGGAAGGCGACAAGTTTTTTGATCTCTTCGTGAGCGAAGAAGACAGCTTCCAACATCATCTGTTCGGGGACCTCATTGGCATGACCTTCAACCATCATGATGGCTTCCTTGGTACCAGCCACCACCATATGCAGATCACTCTTCTCTTCCTCTTCAATGGTGGGATTGATGATAAGTTGTCCATCGACCAGGCCTACAATAACGGCAGCGATGGGTCCGGCAAAGGGAATGTCTGACACTCCCAGAGCCAATGATGCGCCGATACAAGCAGTAACATCGGGGGGATTATCCTTATCCACCGACATTATGGTCGCTACTACGTGGATATCATTGCGGAAGCCCTTGGGGAACAATGGTCTGATCGGGCGGTCGATCTGTCTGGCAGACAGTGTGGCCAGTTCAGTGGCCCGGCCTTCGCGTTTGATAAAGCCGCCCGGTATCTTACCGATGGCATATTGTTTTTCTTCATAGTCGACGGTCAATGGGAAGAAATCGATCCCTTCACGGGGTCCCTTGGAAGCAACCGCCGTGACCAGAACTACAGTATCACCATATCTTACTATGGCAGCTCCATTAGCCTGTTTAGCCACCTGCCCGATTTCCACAACCAATGGACGTCCGGCAATTTCGGTTTCATACTTGTGTAGTATGCCAACCTCCTCCTTTCGTTTGTTTTTATTAGCAGCCCCAGATCGGGAAGTGCCCGACCCGAGAAACCGTTATCAGGTTTCTTAATCTGTTCACGATAAAAGGAAAGAGCGGCTTTTCCGCTCTTTACCTGCGCAGACCCAACCGGGTCACTATACTGCGATAGCGATCAAAATCATTATTCTTGAGATAATCCAAGAGCGATCTCCTGGCGCCAACCATTTTCAGCAGCCCTCTGCGGGAATGGTGATCCTTCTTATTGATCTTCAGATGCTCGTTGAGATAATTGATTCTCTCCGTAAGTATAGCTATCTGTACCTCAGGAGAACCAGTGTCGTTTTCATGGATCTGAAAAGATTTGATGATCTCCTGTTTTCTTTCTGGACTCAATGCCAAGTGTTTCACCTCCTTACTTACATAATCGCCATGAACCAAGAATAGCGCCGGTGAAATGCGCTGACCCTAGCTCAAGGTTAAGCTCAAGCCGACGAAAAGAGCCTTGACCTTTACTCTTGCCGTCACCCTAGCCATGTTACCAGCTATATCTTCACGCCGCCGGAGATAACGTGCCGCTCTTACGCGCCCCGCCAGCTTCCACTGGTCTTTGCCAGGTCTTTTGTTCTTAAGTCTTG
The DNA here is from genome assembly GCA_050258735.1 of Deltaproteobacteria bacterium. Taxonomy (GTDB): domain Bacteria; phylum Bacillota; class Syntrophomonadia; order Syntrophomonadales; family Syntrophomonadaceae; genus Syntrophomonas_A. The sequence goes on from JBLMZJ010000042.1 coordinate 46,116, forward strand.
CCAGCCCGGTACCTCTTATACCTTAAAACAGGACATGGCCACAGTAAATTTTAGCACAAGGCTAAATGAATGTAAACTTTCCGGCTAATCTTCCTCGATTATACTCTGGCGGTCGCGGGCAATTTGGGCCATCAGTTCTTCCACCCCGGAGAACTTCTTTTCATCCCGGATCTTGTGTCGGAAGAAGAGCCGCACCTGCTTACCATAGAGATCACCTGCGAAATCAATAAGATGGGCCTCCACGCAGATAGGATAATCGGCATGAAAGGTCGGCTTGTTGCCGATATTGACAGCTGCCTTATATATCTTAGCTTCTACTTCTGCCCGCGCCGAATAGACGCCCCGGTTCGGTATACTGAGGTCGGCCGGTACAGCCAGGTTAGCAGTAGGAAAACCAATGGTGGACCCGCGCTTCTCGCCCTGGACCACCAGTCCTTCGATCATTGGGTAATAACCCAGCAATTTGACGGCAACCTCGATCTGGCCTTTTTCCAAGTAACTGCGGATAAGACTGCTGGATACCACTTCTCCATCCACCTCTACCGGCGGGATGATCCTCACCCCAAAACCATACTCATGGCCAAGTTCCTCCAGTATCTGGGGAGTCCCGGCACCTTTATGGCCAAAGGTATAATTAAAACCGACATAGACCTGGCGTACCCCCAGTTTGTTTACCAGTATGTTCTCTACAAACTCACGGGGAGAAGTCCGGGCCATATCCATGGTGAAAGAATTATAGATCAGAATATCCAGACCCGATTCACGGAGCAGCTCGGCCTTTCTATCCGCTGTAACCAATAGATTAGGAGCCCGATCAGGGGCGAGCACCCGTGACGGATGCGGTTCAAAAATAAAAGCTGCCGCCCGGCCGCCCTCGTTGCGGGACTGTGCCACCAGTTCACGAATAAGCTGTTGATGCCCTAGATGGACGCCGTCAAAGTTGCCCAGGGCAAGATATAGTGAACGACCGTCTGCTGTATAGTTGTCTACCTCTCTTATTACCAGCATTACTATGACTCCTCGTCTATGTATTGGACTCTGCAGAACTCCCGGCCAGCACCCGAACCGGTTTTAATACGGATTCCTGTCCATCACCGATCATGTTGCCGATACCTATCAGGAGTTTTTGGGGAGAATATATTCGCACAGGTCCATCGACCGGGGTCCCTGACCAAGGTATAGACCCGCCGTGTGTTATCATTCTTACCTCTGCCGGACCAGCCAGATAGGCTGCTGGCAGATGGGACAGGGGGCAATCCAGGGGCAGCAGGTCTTCAGGACCGAGTCCGCGGACCATTATGTCCTCCAACTGGCAGGCCGCTTCCAGGGAAAACCTCCCGGAACGGGTACGTACCAGTTCCGACATATAGGCTCCGGTCCCCAGATGGGTCCCGATATCATGACACAAGGTCCTTACATAGGTTCCCCTGGAACATTCCACCCGGATCCTGGCACGTTGCACCCCGTCAAAATGCTTGAGATCCAAAAGTTCCAACCCCATGATCTCAACCCGCCGGGGAGTTCTTTCCACCTCCAGGCCTTGCCTGGCTAGCTGATAAAGCCGCTGGCCCTGATGATGTACTGCCGAAAACATCGGAGGGATCTGTTCTATGATACCGGTAAAAACCGTCAGAGCTTGCAGTACTTCTTCTTCCGAGACCATTTGCTCGTTAAAATGTCGAATGGTCCCCCAGGCATCCTGAGTATCGGATATACTCCCCAGGATCATGGTAGCCAGATAAGACTTGGTTTCTTCTTCCAGAAAACTGAGCAGCCGGGTGGCATCACCCGCTGCCAGCGGCAGGACCCCGCTTGCCATGGGATCCAGGGTCCCCAGATGTCCGATTTTAGTTTTACGCGGGAGTACCTTCCTTATCTTGCGAATAACATCAAATGATGTGATCCCCGCTGGTTTATTAATATTTATGAAACCATGCAATCAGGCCATCACGTCCTTAACCACTTCGAGCACACGCCCGATTACTTCGGAAAGACTTCCATTCTGGCGGGCGCCCGCAGCCTGCAGATGTCCGCCGCCGCCAAACTGACTGGCCAGGCTGGCCACATCCACCTTTCCTTTAGAGCGAAAACCAACCTTCACTGTCCCGGGTCTAATCTCCCGGAACAGCATACCCACTTCTACCCCGTCGATCATGCGAGTGTAGTTTATCAGGGTCTCCGGATACAATTCCAGAGCTCCAGCCTCTGCCACTTCCTCATAGGAGAGACTGATCCATGCCATGGTGCCGTCCGAACTGATTTCCAGATTATCCAGGGCCCGGGCCATCAAGGCCACCTCTGCCCTGGGCTTGGACTCAAAGAGATTGATCCGGGAATGATCTATATTGACTCCGGAATCTATCAAATCAGCCGCTATGCGTAGGCTTTTGGCAGTGGTATTGCCATTCAGAAAATTACCGGTATCCATCACAATACCGGCAAACAGCGCCTGGGCTATGTCAGGTGTTACCGGCACCTGCAATGCCACCAGCAGTTCGTATATGATTTCAGCAGTAGCCGCTGCATCCACGTCGACATAGTTATAGTTGCCAAACTGGGGATTGCCCCGGTGATGATCCAGGTTAAACGT
>JBLMZJ010000043.1:0-14896 GCA_050258735.1 Deltaproteobacteria bacterium
CCTCGGCAGCCAATGCCACCATCGGCACCCAATTAACGTCTACATCAGTATATTTAATTATGAAATGATTTGTTTTTGTCTCATTAAAAGCAGTCGTGCTCAGGTTGATCTCCTGGCCAACCATAAAGCGCATTATGCCCTGGCTGTTCCTGCTGATCAGCAAAGTGATCACCAGTATAAAGACCAGGACCATGCTGACCGACTTGAATGAGGTATTTACCCTCAGCCCCGGCATGGTTCTCCTCTCCCCTCTGCCCCCCATTATACAATGGTGGCATCAGCCGGGGTCCAAGTAAATAGTGGCCCTATTCCTTCAAATATTCTGTAACGGATATTGCTGCCATGGCTCCATCTCCAACGGCTGTCGCCACCTGACGGCCTATTTTGGCCCTTATGTCCCCCGCAGCAAAAATCCCGGGGACCTGGGTCGCCATCCTGGCATCGGTCTTGATATATCCGTCATCGGTGTCTAATATAGACTCAATGAAGTCGGCTGCAGCTACTAATCCTATGCTGACGAACAGGCCTTCGACCTCCAACACCTCTTCCTGCCCGCTTGCTGCGTCCTGGAGAATGAGCCGCTGCATAAGCCCCTCACCCTCTATACGTTTGACTCTACGGTTTAGTTTCAGTTCGATGCGGGAATCGGCCTTCATCTTATCCACTGAAGTCTGGTTGGCCCTGAATTCCTCCCGCCGGTGGATGAGATATACCTTGGAAGCTATATCTGCCAGGTAAAGCGCTTCTTTTACCGCTGAATCACCGCCGCCCACTACCGCTACCGGCAATCCCTGGAAAAATGCCCCATCACAGGTCGCACAGTAGGATACCCCCCGGCCCAGGAATTCCTTTTCACCTGGAGCCTTGAGTTCCCGTCTTCTGGCGCCCATGGCGATGATCACCGCTCGGGTCTGATATTCACCTTTTTCGGTGACTACCTGATGTCCATCGGTAATAGGCGTGATCGACTTTACCTCTTCCATTTTGAATTCAGCCCCGAAGCGCTCCGCCTGTTTGTGGAACAGCCCCATCAGCTCCGGCCCGTTGATGCCAAAGGGAAATCCGGGATAATTATCGATCTGATCTGTCCAGCCGGCATTGCCGCCTATGGAGTTGGCCTCCAGGACCAGTGTCTTCAGTTTGGCACGTCCAGTGTAGATAGCGGCAGTCATCCCGGCCGGACCGCCACCGACGATTATTACATCATACACACTACCAACCTCCTTCATGACATTTATTAGAAAACCTGCTAGTATTGTTCACCAATACCGCCAGTATATGCTTTTTGGGCTTTCCCGGTATCCTTATTATAATATTTGAACCGGCTTACCGGGGTGAACGATTACCGTTGTTTCTATTAAAAAAACCCCGACCCTTGGCGGCCAGGGTTTTACCTTTAATGCAGATAGGCAATCGGGTTAGTTTTGGAACCGTTGCTCATTACCTCGAAGTGGAGGTGGGGCCCGGTACTGTATCCGGTGTTGCCGGAATATGCGATGATCTGCCCCTTGGATACCATCTGGCCGGAACTTACCAATAGTTTGGAACAATGACCATAGAGTGTTGTCGTACCATTGCCGTGGTCGATCTTCACGCAGTAGCCGTATCCTCCGGAATAGCCTGAATAATATACTACTCCGCCGTCAGCGGCATAGATAGGTGTGCCCGTATGGATCCCTACATCGATGCCGGGATGGCCCCCCCCATAATACTGGGTTATTACGCCATAAACCGGCCAGGACATGTTGCCGGTGCGGCTGGTCAGGCTGCGGGAGGCGATGGTGACTCCGCTGCCCTTGACGATAACGCGGTCGACTGCTGCCCGGAGGATCTTCTCCTCGATGATCTGCCGCTTGGCGACTACACCATTGCGTTTGCTGGCGACATAGACTATATGTTTCTCCCCGTTTTTACCATTCTGTCTGATGGCTACCCGGCTGGGCGATTTCTTATCGGTGATAACCTTGGTCTCATACGGGATCTCTTCGGTCTTTTCACCCTTTACCCGCACAACGACATTTATATAGGGCTTGCTCTTGACCAGGATCAGCTTTTGATCCAGGGCCAGGTTGTCGCTTTCCAGGTGGTTGGCCTTCTTTATGTCGTCCACATACATGTCGTTCTTGCGGGCGATCATCCAGAGCGAATCCCCTTCTTTGACGGTATACTTCTCCGGATTCTTGGTGCCGGTAGTGATGAGGTCATAGGCCTTTTGCCGGGAAACGATGTCTTTGACCGATACCCGGGCCGATTTGACCGTGACCTTCTCGGCGAAGGCCAGGCTGAGTATCTTCTCTCCGCTCTCCACCTGAGAGTATTCTTTTTTAAGTTCGCCCAGCACCTTTTCGGCTGCTGTCGGACTGGATACGTAGGTCAGGGTTTTCTTGTTTATGATGATAGCCCCTGCGGTGGCTTTGAAATCGAGGTCATCGGCCAGTTTGGCCTCTGCCGCTATCGGTTTGAGCAGGGAACTCTTCTTGACCAGGCGCCACTTGCATTCCAGGGGGCTGGCCAGCATGAGTTTCTGATTATACCGTTTCTCTGCTTGTTTCTGTATCTTCAGGGCCGCTTGTTCGACCCCTTCCTTATCTTTGACTGCAAAGGCCTGCTCTCCATTTATGTATACGGCATAACCCGGGGTCCGTGTGAGCAGAGCGCCTCCTATCAGTAATAATCCTACAAACACTGCAGCAATAGCTGCAAAGAATAAAGCCTTATCGTTTCTTAGATAACCAAGCATAATTCTTCTCCAAATATGATTATTTTTGACCAAACATTTTCTACTTCTACTTTTTCTTCAAAAATTCCTCCTTTCAAGGCCGATATTTGGCCTGCTATATTCTATAGTTCCCTATAATTCGGGTATTTTCAAGGACTGATTTTTTGTGTGACTTTTTTCCCAATAAGATCTTCGCTGGTCCTTATCGTTCTCCCATCCTTTTCTTAAGGTCAAGATAAATAGCACCTTCCACCCGTTTGCGGTGCATGGCGCAGGACAGATCGTCTGGAACCCCTATATCACCCTTGCGCAGGTAATTGTTGGCATGGCAGCCGCCGCCGCAGAAGTTCCTGGCCCAGCAGACCATGCATTCCGATTTATGGGCCACATCGTTCCCGGTAAAAACCCGGCGTACCTCATCCTTCATGATCCCGTCCGCCACATTTCCTAAGAGGAAGCTGTCATTGCCGACCAGCTGGTGACACGGGTAGATATCTCCTTCCGGAGTCACAGCCAGGTAATCCACGCCCGCTCCGCAGCCGCTGCGCCGCTTGGCCAGGCAGGGTCCCTCCTGCAGGTTGAGATTGTAATGGAAAAAGTGGATATCTTGCCCCGCCTGATGATATTCCAACAGCGCGTCGGTCAGGCGTTCATACTCAACCAGGACCTTGGGCAGGTCTTCGGCCTGAATGGCATATTCGGCCGCCGAGCCGATGGCCGGTTCCAGAGACAGGTTGGGAAAGCCCAGGTCGATGATATGGCGCAGGTCGGAGCTGAAATCCAGGTTATAGCGGGTAAAAGTTCCCCGTATATAGTAGCTGACCGGGTTTCTCTCAACTATGCGTCTGATATTGGGCAGGATGAGGTCATAGCTGCCTTGACCGCTGTTCAGGGTGCGGCAGCGGTCATTGGTGGATGGCCTCCCGTCCAGGCTTAGTACTACTGATATTCCCTCGGCAATGATGAAATCGATCATCTCATCATCCAGCAGAAGAGCATTGGTGGTAAGGGTGAAGTTAAAAGCTTTGCCGGTCCTGGCCTCCAGGCCGCGGGCATACAACACCAGGTCTTTTACCATTTCGGCATTGAGCAGGGGTTCTCCGCCGAAGAAATCGATCTCCAGGCGGTTGACCCCGCCGCAGTTCTCCAGCAGAAAATCCAGGGCACGTTTGCCGGTTTCGAGGCTCATAAGTGAAGGCTTAAGGCCAAAATCTCCCTGACTGGCAAAGCAATACCCGCATTTCATGTTGCAGACATGGGCCACATTAAGGCAAAGCGCCTTCAGCGGCAAGCCCGAAAGATCCAAAACGATCTCGTCTTCCTCGCTGAACAATGCATCACTTTCCATCAGGGCCATGACTTCGTTCAGGGTTTCCATGACCTGATCCTGCGGGTAACTGGCCATGCATCTCTCCATGGCCATATAGATATCGCCCCGGCTGTTTATCACTTCATTAATAAAGGCAGCAGCCAGGTCATCCAGCACATGAACGGCCCCACTGTTTACATCCAGTGCAACCTGCAGGTCCCGGTATTTAAATATATGGATATTGGCATCAAAATCGTAAGCTGCCAGGCGGAACAAACAATCAACCTCCCGGACCGACCGGTCAAGTCAGAGGATTCTCTGACTAAATCAACAAAAAGGGGGGCTCTTGCCCCCCATTTCTCAGCCAGTGATTATTGTTTGCGGCAAACCTGGTTGCCAACAGTACAGGACGTCTTGCAGGCAGACTGGCATGAGGTCGCGCATTCCCTGCAGTTGATCTCAGCCGCGTCCCTTTTCAGATTGGGTTTTACTATGGTAACGATATGTTTATTCAAGTTTATGTACCTCCTCTAAAATCATTTGTTAAGAAAATATAGACCATGATGGGGCTGTCAAAATTCACGGTAATAGTATACTGGATAGCCCTTATCTTGTAAAGACCGGCTCGTACTATGCCGCGCTAAAAAGCGGTCATATCGCTGTTTCCCTGGTTTTCGATGAACGTGTACGGTTCACCAGCAAACAACAGATCTGTTAATATGGTTTGCCATTTTCGTACTGATTCTTTAGCTTCTTTGTTGATAGCCTTACAATAGTAATATTATTAAATCACCTTCACATCAAATCTAATAACCGGACAGATTATAATAGCTAGAACCCGCATAAAATACTGGTTCTAGCTATTTTCAATCTTGTTTCTCTTAAAGCCAGGAGTCAATTGCGGAAGTTGAGCTATAGATTCTTCACATACGAATAGGCAGTAAATGAATTAGGATTGTTTATTAACTGGGATAAGGCCATGGGACCTTGCTGGGCAGGCAACTCATTTTTGCTATCATAAAGCCTGTAGGCCACTTCCCAGCGTACTTTTTCTTCGGCTCTTTTTTTACGTAGATACTGTTTTATTTTTTCATGCCTGAGTCGAGCGTATCTCTCAGCTGCTACAAGTGCTACCCAAAGCGCTACATAAAATCCGGCCTTTAATAAGTAGAAAAGAAAAACATTTGACAGAAACCATTTTTGTAATTCAGTCATTTTTCTCCCCCTCCTCCATCACCGATTAAAATCCTCGGCTATTGAATTACTCTCTAATTGCGGTATGTCCAGGTAAATCTTTTGAAAAACGTAGAGCATACTTACCATTCCGGATATTAATGAAAGCATAATAGTAAGACCAATAAACAAACCTTTCAATAATCATTTCCCCTTTCGGTAACCTGAAAGTACCTTTATTAACGTTTGTTGTTCCGGGGCATAGGTGTGACAATGATAGTTCTCCGTTATTGCGATTTACAGCCAATTACCATTGCCGCAATCATTTATTTTTTTTAATATAACCTGCAGCCACTTGGCGGACTACAGTTTTTGACTGAATGGTATTCATTTTGACATGTGTGGTTAATTCATACAAAAAAGGAAGAGATTTTAATTGCTTGAAGGGCAATTAAAATCTCTTCCTTTTAGATATTTAAGAATGCAAATTTGCAGTGGAGATATTCAACAATCAACCTGGACGAACACTATCCGTAAGTTTAGATCCTACTTCTTAAAACCAGAGACATAACCCTGCTCAAATCTTATGGATGTGATTCGCGGGATATTCGTTATGCATCCTTCCATTCAATACCTGAAGCATAAACATCGGCCCATAATCCATCAAGAATAAATTGCTTTTTTCGCCTGCTTAACGGTAATCGAGTTCCATTAAACAAGCATATTTCTAAATCGTCAATAGAATATATATATTTAATGTTAACCAGGCAAGTTCTATGGTTATGTACAAAATCTAAGGAACAATACCGGTTTACTATTTCTGAGAACTTATAGCCATGCAGCAAAAAGGTTTCTCTTTTTGTATGTAGATAGACTTTTCTGCAGATACATTCAAAATAAATTATGTCATTTATAGGAACTCTAATAACCGCCCTTCTATTTTCATTGATATCCACCTCAAATACTTGTATTTTAGGATTATCCTCATTGACTGCGGTTATTGCCCTCTTGAGAATAACCGGTAACTTTTCATTAATTAATGGTTTGGGGATAAAACCTTTTATATCATATTGGAGGGTATTTAGCGCATCATCTTCGTTAACGGTTATGAAAACTAATTTGAAATCTTTGTCTAAAGCCCGCAATCTTTTAGCTACTTCTTTTCCATTAATAGATGGCATATTTATCTCTAAAAAAACAATATCAAAACGAGGTTGATATTTTCTGAAGCTGGAAATCAGATCATTCCCATCCGTGTAAGTATATATTCGAGCATTGATTCGCTGCTCTCTTAATAAACGTTTTGTATCATTTGCTATCTTCAGCATAAATTCCACATCATTGTCGCAAAACGCTATGTTTATCATCAGACCGCTCCATTTCGAGTTATTGTAATTGGCTGGTAATACATATATTTATAACTGTGTGGTGAGACACACAGAAGTAAGAATAAATAGTTACGAAGACGAAAAGAAATTTAGTTGAAGTTAAGGCTTGAAGAATGGTTTTGTTAAGAACACATGTGTTATCTTTTGAACGTAACAAAGATGAGGCCGGGAAAGCACAAAAGGGAGATAAATGAAAAAAATCCCGTTATCAACTTATAATCGGTCAGTAATCTGGTGAGATCAACTGACTCCATCGAAGTTTTCAGATAAAAGGAAGATTTCTATAATGCAGAGGGACGAGCCCTGGATAATATCTTTGTATAAGTAATTCTTCTTAAGATTACTTATTAACATTACATTCATTATGCTTTTTCAATATAATCGGCAGCTTCTTTTTGGTATACATTTTTTTACTCAATGGTATTTATTTTAACCCGTATGGTTATTATTACAGAATTTTACCAATATTCCAACAATAAAATCCCTTCTTCAGAAATTGGATGGTAGTGTTGCGGATAAGTGCTTGTAAGGGCGGATCTCATGCATGCCTAATGTGGTCCTTGGGAATCAAAAAGAACGTCTTCCTGCTTCCCCCAGTCTACTAAAGCAGAAAATAATAAAGCACCCTGCGGGTACAAGGCTTCAGCCTGCTGTTTCGCAGCAGAAAATAATAATGGAGCGGGAAAAGGGGTTCGAACCCTCGACACCCGGCTTGGGAAGCCGGTGCTCTACCACTGAGCTACTCCCGCTCGCGACACCAATATATTACCTCATTTAGGGTTTACCGTCAACTTGCCGGCCCCCGCCGTCCTGCTGCCAAAGGCCTTCAGGCATACACTGGTATCGGTCCATACCTCGGTGATGTCAGTCCATTCGCTGCCGTCTCCGCTGATATAACCCTGGCCCGGCTGAGCCGTGGCCTGGCTGCTGTACCCATCCAGGGGCATTTCTATCGGGATGGGATAGTTATAGCCCGGGGTCTCCTGTTTCACCACTACCGCAAAACGCTGTCCCGCCGTCAAAACCTGTGGTTTTTTAAAGGTAAAGGTATAGTAGCCTGGCAGGCTGATCTTGCGGCTGATATTCTTGGCCAGGGTGCCGCTGCGAGGATTACCGGGCTCGGGATCTATATAGAGATTAAGCTGGGCCGGCGCATCGGCTGCGCCGACATACCAGGCGACTGCCTGCAATTCCTGGGCATCCGCTGCGGTAAACATATTGGCAAACCAGGCGGTGGTGCCGCCATATCCTGCTGATGCCACCCAGCCCAGGGGATCATACTGGTGGATCACATTGTACTCGGTAGGAGACTCGGCATTGTTGAACAGGGCATTGTTTTGCCCGACCTTGCTATCGTAATAAGAAATATAGAAATAACCCTGCTCGCCCCAATCGGTCCCCCAGCTGTTCTTGGCGATGAAGGCCCCGTCAGCCTTGGGGCGCTGGGTGAATTTCTTACGGTCGTATTTATCATTCCAGCCTACGATGGCAACTGCATGGTTGGAATAATCCGACCCGGGATAATAATAGGATGCCTGGGTGGGATTATAGTAATTATCGCCGTAGAAGAAGGTAGTAAAAACCGCCCCATACTTCATAACGGCCTCTTTTATATTGTTGTTGTCCAGGGCGTTTTTCCGGTCGGGAATATAGATAACCTGCTGGACATGTTTGGCCGGGGCAAATTCCTCGCAATTGCCTCCATTATAGGGATCATAGGGGTCCTGGGCTTCGGTGACCGGACCGGTCCAGCGGGCAAGATAGGCGGTAGACATGAACTGATTGCCGCCTTCATCGGGTTGGCGGTCGTAACCACCGGGACACTTATCACTCATCAGGTTTTTTAGATTATTCTCAGAGAAATCCCATAGTTCATTCGGCATCAGATAAGATTCCAGAGAACCATAGCTGGCAAAGGCCCAGCAAGTGCCTGCCATTCCCTGATCCTTTACCGGTGTCACCCGGTTTTGTTGACGCAGGTCGTAGGTTGCCGGTAATTGGGCCTGACCCTCACCAAAGACCAGACGCTTGCCCCTGAGATGTGCAAGGCTTACCGGTGGCGGAAGGAACCCTGTTCCCTTACCCTGGCGGTTATGAGTGATATGCGTCCCCACCTGCCGCGCCCGGGTATAACGGTCAAAATCACGATGGGCTGCAGCCAGATTCGGAGCTGGCCCTTTATTCTTCCTGGTTGCCATGCTGCACCTTCCCCTCTCCCTTTTTCAGAACACCTTACCGGTCCTTTCTCTTCCATATAATTTATAGGGAAAGGTTCTGGTTTATGAAAAAGATTTATCTTGCCGCCCAAGTCCGCAAATTGAAACGCAGCAATAAGATAAAACTGCAAGGACAGGCCTCTATATGTCCCCGCGTAAAAAGCAAGGCCCCTCAACTGCAAATCAGTTGAGGGGCCCTTTGCTATGATCCAGTCAGTGCCCGTAAATATTGGAGACAGTCTAACTCTCTGTCACTTCTACAGTCTTGGCTTCTTTCTCTTTGAGTTTTTCCATGGCTTGTTCAATCAACTTGCTGGTTTTTTCGCTGCTCGCCTCGGATAGTTGGCTGAAATAGCTGGCATATCCGTCTGCCGCATTATCTCCGCTGCCGCCTCCTAGATAATCGACCAGGGACATGTTGGCCCCTCCCGTCGCCCCTAAGAGTTTCAGGGCATCGCTTTGCGATGAACTACTGAAAAGGCTGCTGCTGTCATTGGAACCATCATTAAGATAATCGATGAGCGAAGGCATGGATTCGTATTGACCCGAGGCGTTGTAGTTATTGTAAACATACGGGTCCGATAAACTGCTCAGTTCTAATGAATCATACTTGCTGCCGGCAGCACTGCTCGTTGTTTTATTTGAAGAAGCAGTCGAACTGGTCGTCTTCTCAACCTCGGCCGCTTTGTTGGAGCTGTTTGATAAATACTTGGAAAGCAAGAGTGACTCATCGCTGATCCTGGTGCTCATATACTCATCTCCTTTTTTGATATATCGTGAGGTTGGTTTAAAAAGTTTAGAATTTCTTTGGATCGGACCCTCCAGTGAATAGGAAAATGCATCATAAAACCAGCCTGGGTTAAAATATAATAGACATTTGAAAGGAGGCGTTTATTTGTTAAAAGACCTTGCTCCCATCCTGAATAATCCCAAGGTATTCTACCCTCTGATCATCTGGGCTTTCTTTTGGAAAGGCTGGGCTTTGTGGAGAGCTGCACGCCTTAGTCAGGCAGTATGGTACATCGCCTTGCTCATAATCAACACGGTCGGGATCTTCGAGATAATCTATCTGATCGCAACCAACAAGAAATACAAGGAGATGGACGGATGTGTGTCCTGAGGGACTGACCCTGGGCGTTTTATAAAATGATCATAATTCCCGGGGCAATGATTCATAGAGCATCTGGCAATCTGAGCTCAGCCTCAGGGCATCGATCGTGCGTGCGCTGGGTTGCCGGTACACCACAAAGAAATCCTTTTCGCCGTATTCCTCTCTGACCGGAAAGGCCAGCTTCTCTTGTTCTGCGGAAAACCGGGCCTCGACACCAGGCTTATTCCCGCGGGCATCCAACCTGATCCAGCGGTCCATGGTTTTAAGATACACCCCGGTCAAGGTATGGATACAGTACCCGGTATCAGGGGTTTCACCCCGGGTAAGATACTGATAACAAAAGCCAGTTGGTATCCCCTGACCGCGCAGCAGAGCAGCCAGCAGATTAGCTTTGGCATAGCAAATGCCATGCCCATGATATAAAACCTCGGAAGCCCGGCAAGTTACCGTGGAAGCTTGTATATCGAAAGAATGCGCGATACTGTCCCGGACATACTCATAGGCCGTTTTCACCGTCTCCAATTCATCCGCAGGACCTGTAAATAATTGTGCTGCCTTCTGTTTGATCAGAGGATGGTTATAATCTACCACTTCCAGCTCAACCAGATAATCTTCAAGCTGATCGGATTCCGCAGTAATTATCATCTCTCTCCCCCCGTTGTGTATATTTATGCTTATTTATGTATAAATATAATAACATACGGCTTGTATTACCGCAACTATCACCAATGTGACAATCCCTTAGAAAGCGCCGCTTCAAATAGTATGCATAAACCTGGACATATGTTATAGATTTACTATATGATTTAATTAATAATAAATAAGGGGGTAATTTTATGAGCTGGTACTTATCGGTAATGCAGAAGTATGCGGTATTTCAGGGTCGGGCAAGGCGGAAGGAATACTGGATGTTCGTGTTGTTCAACGCCATTTTCGCTGTTATTGCCGCGTGCTTGGACAATGCTTTCGGCCTCAACTTCGGATGGAGTCTCTATGGACCTCTCTATCTAATTTATTGTCTGGCCGTTTTACTGCCGTCTCTAGCCGTAGTCGTCCGTCGTCTGCACGACATCAGTAAAAGCGGCTGGTGGATATTTATAAGCCTGGTCCCCATCATAGGAGGCATCTGGCTGCTGGTATTGATGTGCATGGACAGCACCGCCGGAGAAAATGAATATGGCCCCAATCCCAAAGAGGAAATAGCAGAAGCTCCCGCTGCATAAAACATAGATCAACCAGAGACGGAATGACCGGCTGTCATTCCGTCTCTTTGTTTTGTGCAGCCGTTGAACCTGATCTTATCAACTTTCAACCCTGAGACAAGATCATATAATCGGCTGATACTCATAAACAGATACCGGGCACATATATTATAACGGTTAGGCTTTCAGGGGCAGATCCCGGTGGCTCCGGGGGGCATCTTGTTGGCATATTTCCGGATGACTGTTCATACAGGCGTACTTGAGAAAGGGGCGTGGCTGGGCATGATAAGCATCCAGATCGAAGAAAAAGATATTGAGTTATTGCGGGAGACCATAAACAAATACATGGTCGACCTGCGCAGGGAAATCAGCCGGACCGACCGGCATGAACACCGCGATTACCTGGTCGGACAGGAGATCTTGTTGAAAAGAATGCTCGAGCAGCTGCCAAAATAAATAGAACAAAAAAACCGGGGTTATAAAGCCCCGGTTTTTATTGTTCTATCTGCTCCGATCCTTATGCAAATCATAGATGATCTTCTCCAAATACCATTCTTCCGACTTCCCTGGCCGTTTCATCTTTAATACGGTAAGTTGCCGCTCAAGCGCTGTTTCCGCCATATTTGATGATAGGCCATGAAGCTCTATATATCTGCGCTTCAGCTTTCGGATACGCCAGGGGCGCAGAATACTGTCCAGTATTACAGGCATAGTATAGCCTCCTGATTGCTTTTCAGAAATTATACTATAATGCAACATTTATTGTATGAAAAACAAGAACCTTGGAAGTCTGCCAGTAGTCCGGCAGGAATAATATGTTATGTCATAGAATAAATAACCACAAAATGTTATAGGGGTGAATTTAGTGTTCAAATCACGAAAATCGATTATCTTGATTACCATTATAATGCTTTTATTTGCAGCACCAGCTTCTGCAGCGACCAAGGTCATGTTAGACGGAAAGCAGCTTTCATTTGATGTTGATCCAGTCGTATATAACGGAACGACTCTGGTACCGCTCCGGGCCATCTTTGAAGCTATGGGAGCGACGGTCAAATGGGAGCCTGCTACTCAGAGAGCGATCGCCACAAAGGGCGATACCGGGGTAGTACTAAAAATAGGATCTATGGATGCAACGATCAATGGATTGACCCAAACGCTGCAGGTACCGGCCAAGAATATCAATGGCAGTACTATGGCTCCGTTACGATTTGTCGGTGAAGCATTTGGGGCCAAGGTACGCTGGGATGCGAAAACCTCTACCGCTAATATTTATATGAATACCGCTCCGCCAGATATAGTATCATCCGATCCGTTGCTCGATGAAGATAAAATCCAAAAGGAATTAACTACAGACGATATTAAGCGGTTAAACTCCTATGGATTGACAGCCAAAATAATAGATAACATTAATAAACAATCAAAACCTGAGGAGAAACAGACATGGCTTGATCGCAAAGCCGCTCGACCAGATCCCAAGCGTTACCGGGAGTGTCTGGATATATTCCAGCAAGTATGTACCTTTGATTATAGGAATTTGAAGAACCCAGACTACCGGGAAGATTTTAAAAAGACCCGTTTCCGGATAGGCGACAGATACTATCTTGAGAAAAATTATAATCAATACATTGACGATATTATCAAAAACCAGCAAGCGATAAAATGCTATTTTCTAACATCCGATGATCTGATATATTTGGCTTCTCCAACATACTTCGCCGTTCGAACAAAATATATATTCTATCAATCCACTGGTACCAAAATGGTTGAAGAGGGTTCAACTCTGGGGAAATGGTACTGGAGAGATATCGAGCTGTATTTTGTTACCCCGGGATTGACCTGCTATTCCGGCAATACTACCGGGATAGGATATGCAGGCTTTACTAACCTGAGTGACCCCAAACCCTATTTTTAGGCAGACATCTGCAAGGTGATTGACCTGGCAGGTGCATAAAATATTGGCTGGAAATCGCGAAGCGATCAAATAGTTATTAGGAGGTATTTAGAATGGCAATTAGAAAAAGTATCGAGGAAACCATTGTTGTCTCAGGAAATAGGGAAGAACGCTTTTTAACTTGTGTAGAAGCACTTAAAAAAGCTGGGTTCAAAAATATATCACCCAATAATGTGATCTTTCAAATTGAAGGCAGCTATAAAAAAGCTACTGTGTGGGGAGAAATTTTGATAACTTTATTGCCAGAGGGTCCAGATACCAGAATCGTTATGAAATCAACTGCCAATGTAGATAATATTTATGCCTTATTCAAAAGTCCAACAAAAACAATTATCGATAAATTTAAAGAACAATTAAGTTAGATTTATCTGGTTTTATCCGGTAGTTGGACCTTTTGGTGTGGGCGGAAGTAATTAATTCGGCCAGCCAGTCAGGAACAGCCTTGGCCCCTGAAGTCTCATACAGATAGCTGATTGAGGCGGTAAATAGCCACCAAAGTCTCTAAATAATCAGGACAATGCACGGCAAGCACAGGAGCAGTTATGAGCAGGTTTTCAAATTGGTTCCGTAGAGAATTCGAACAAAGAACTATCGCGACAGTCTTGAAACAACTATTGATATCTCAAAGTTCATTACCGATCTTGTTATTGATTATTATCATTACTGTTGGATCATCGATTTACATAGTGTTTTTTTTAGATAGTGCATTTGAAAATAAATTTACAACGCTTGGATCAATATGGACGGTTTTTGCCGCTCTGCTTGTGGTAATCGAATTATCAACGACCAAAAAAGCCAATAAAACAGCCATGTTGATCGATATGAACAACAGCTTTTCCAATAATGGCACCCTGATGGCTTTTTATGAAGCACTGGAATTGGACAACAGATCAGAGGATTGGGAAGCGCATTTTAGCTCCTTCAAAACAAGTGAAATAGCAGCTTTCTTTTCTTTCTTCGAGAATATCGCTTTCCTCATCGATAATAATGTGGTTTCTCTCCGTGACGTTGACAGTCTATTCGGATATCGGTTCTTTTCAGCTATGCACTGTAGATGGCTTCAGGAAACACAAATACTTCCTGCTTCATCATCGTATTCAGATATTTTCCGCCTATATGAAAGCTGGTTGCATTATCGCAAAGTTCAAAGCGGAAAAGGTGGCTACGGTATGCACACCGTAAGATATGAAAACAGGTATTCCGGAGAGTACTTACAAAACAAACTTTATATGTATGACCCCGGTTTTGATCGGCCTGTTTACACAAGTATACCAAGTAGTCCTGTTCATAGCGGGAATATTGTTTTTCAAAGGGTCCTTTTCCCTCATATGAAAGAAATCATGGCCTTACAGGAAGCATGCTATACCGTAGGTACGCCACAAGAGGATTATTATCCCCTAAATCGGGATGAACTGCTCGAGTCTATGCATCGAGACCTGTGTATTGGGGCTTTTGCAGAAGAAAAGCTTATAGGGTTCAATATTTTGATCAAGAATCATGAAACGAAACGCAATCTGATGGTTGCGCACCAGAAGACAGCCAAGAATGCATTCAAGGCATTGACTTTCGATATTGTATTTGTTCATCCTGAATATCGTAATCTCGGGATCCAAAAACAATTTATTGATATCGCTAAAAAGAAGATGAAGGATTGGGGTGCCAGCTGTATTTTGGCTGCAACAGCAACTAGTAATATCGCGAGCAAAAAGAATTTTCTTAACTCCGGATTTATTATTGTTGATCCAGAAGCAACCTTTTTTGGTGGCTTGCCGAGGCTCCTCTTAAAGTATCAGGAAGCATCCAAACAGCTAGAGACCCATGTCG
>JBLMZJ010000044.1:0-17384 GCA_050258735.1 Deltaproteobacteria bacterium
CATTCTTCAGGGATTCTCCCAGTTCTGCCACCACTTCGCTGACCCGGTATAACTTTGCCCATGAACTCCTTTTTTCAAAGACCCTGGCCAGTTCCATTAGAATCGCCAAATCATGCTCGATCATCTTGTCAACACCCGGTCTTTGCACCTTTATGACCACCCTTTGCCCGCCGGGCAAAAGTGCTTCATGGACCTGAGCTATAGATGCGGCAGCTATGGGCTCGGGATTTATCCAGGTAAAACTAAGCTCCGGGTCAAGCCCTTCTCTTTCCAGCACATCTGTTACGATCCCGTAAGGTATAGGGGCGACATCATCCTGCAGCTTCTCCAGCTCTGTAATATATACCGACGGCAGAAGGTCAGGCCGGGTGCTCATGAGCTGTCCCAGCTTGACATAAGTCGGCCCCAGCTCCTCCAGAGCTTGCCGCAGACGTATCGCCATGCTGTGACCGCGCAGGCTCTTTTCCACGTCCTTCTCTTCTTTCTTCCACCAGTGCCAGTCAAGCTGTTCAATGATGAAACCGAAGCCGTTTCTGACCAATATATTGGCTACTTCCCGGTAGCGTGGCAGTCTGCGTATGTGGTTATATGAGGATCTCAAAACCAATATATATCCCCCAGACTATGGCATATAGCACTACTGCCGGGGACCAGGCCCGGCAGTAAGAATATAGATTCATTTTTGATTCTATGGTATGACTACTTTTGCGCAAGTTTCTCTTCCAGTTCCTTAACCCGCGCTTCTAAAGCATCGTAATCAGACTTTCTGACAAAGGAGAATTCATTGCGCATCTCGTTGAACTCATCACGGACCATATTGCGCATTTCCTTTCTTTCTTCTTCGCCCTTTTTAATGGCATCCTCTATGAACTGCTTGGCCTCTTCCCGGCTGGTCTCACCCTTGGCTATCATTTCATCATAGAACTTTTCTGCCCTTTCACGGGTCAGGCTCATGGCTCCCAATCCCAGGTAAAAAGCTTCTTTGAATATACTCATCCAGATACCCTCCTTTGTGATCTTAATATCTATTATGTGGTAAGCATAACACAATATACCCCCGTTTTCTATCCTGTGCTGCGAACGTCACTTCTATGCAAAAAATACTGACAACACCTTGATTTTCATTTGAACTGCTATTATAATACTAATTGCACGTTTACTTCCGGGCCATTAGCTCAACTAGGCAAAGCAGGTGACTCTTAATCACAAGGTTGTAGGTTCGATTCCTACATGGCCCACCATTAGAAAAGAAATACCGGCCGATGGCCGGTTTTTTGCTTTATTTGTGAGTTCGTTATTTATTCTTTTATCCTAAGCTACGACGTCCAGGATCATAAACATATGCGATGAATAATTGCGCTGCTGTTGAACCAGTTTCTTGTACTTTTCATATGATACCAGATTAGGCCCCATATTCTTATTGACATCTTCTTGGGCAATCGTCGTTTGACGGGCTAGATCCATCGAAGCCTGGTTGATCTGTGAGCGCCGGGCTTTGGTGAGTGTTTTTAATACACCCATTCTCTCCTTTTGTTCCGGTTCAAGTGTCTGTACTTCATCATCAGGCTCTTCTAGCGGCTGAGAATAGGGATTGTAGTCGGAAATCCTGGTTATCTCGCCTTTCAACGGGAAACTGGTAAAGTGATTATTCTGATAATCTCCATTGCTTTCTTTGACTATTTCGTTCCGAGCTGCCTGCTGCATTTGCGCGGCCTGGGCAGCCACAGCTATATCCTGGGCTGATGGGTCAGCCGGAGCCAGGGCAGCACGTTTTACTCTCTCCATTATCTGAATGGTCTCTTCAGGGGTCTTTCCCTGCGGTGCATTGATGGGTACGTCACCGCTTACCACATATCTCCTGCCGTCAGGTCCCGTAACATAGTCATAACTGATGGGACCAGCGTATTGACCAGCAGCGGCTTTATGTGCCTGTTCATGAGCGGTCACCTGCTGTTCGGTTTTTTCCATCTTACCTACGGCTATCTTTTCATTGAGGGCAGCCTGCTTCTTTTGTTGCTGTTCAGCTGCAGACACAGGTTTCTCCAAACCAGTATTTGTTACGTTTTTCTTTTCGTTGGGAACTTTTCCGTCCTGACCGACAGTCACGTCAACAACACTACCGGAATAAGCGAGAGTAGACCTGACAGGTTTAATATTGTAGGCATTGGCCGCAGGTTTGGTATATATGCTCGTAGCATGGTTATAGGGAGTGCTTCCAACATTCATTTTGCCATCCTCCCTTACCGTTTATATGTATATATTTTATCACGAAATGGTTATCAATGCTAAAAATACTGATAAAAGAGATGACTTGACCCAAATAAAAAAGCACCGTCTTAGCGGTGCTTTTTAAAACAGCATAGTCTATCATTTTCCTAATTCATCGGCCAAGGCCTTGCTCTTTTCCGATAGGATCATGGCAAGATTGGCAGCATCTTTGTTTTTACCAAGGATCAGGGTCGCTGCCAGGTCGGCAAACAGGTTCTTCAGTTCGATGAATAATTTAGTAATCATAGTATCATACCTCCATTCTATGATCTGGAATTATGATATTTGCTGTCTCAGGGTCAATATAATATACATAATATGTCGCTTAGGCTATCTTGCCTACATTATATAACATATCTCAAAAATTTTCGCGCGAAACTTGTTACAGCTTTATTTAAGGCAGATGCCGATTGGGCAATGGTCTGACCCGGTTATTTCATTAATTATAACACAGTCAAGTATTCCGTTCACCAAGTTATTTGTGACATAAAAGTAATCAATTCTCCATCCCACATTTTTCTCCCGTGCCCGCATTCTATAACTCCACCAGGAATACTTGACCCTATCCGGGTACAAATACCGAAATGCATCCACATATCCATGTCCCAGAAATTTATCCAATATATCTCTTTCCACCGGCAGAAACCCCGATCTCTTGGCATTGGCCATGGGATGTTTTAGATCGATCTCCCGGTGCGCCGTATTGAAGTCCCCGCAGATCACCAGATTGGGGCTAGTTTTTTTCAACTCTTCACAATGATCGATCAAGGCATCGTAAAAATCCAGTTTATACTGCAGGCGTTCATCGTTCATCTGTCCGTTGGGAAAATAAACGTTGAGCAAAGTGAAACCTTCATGCTCAGTGATGAGCAGGCGTCCTTCACAATCAAAACGTTCTATTCCGATACTGTTAGATACACTGATCGGTTTTTCTCTCACATAGGTGGCCACCCCGTTGTATCCCTTGCGTTTCCCTGAATTCCAGTAGCTGATATAACCGGGAGGAGCGGTCAGGCCAGGAGATAGTTGACCCGGCTCTGCCTTGGTCTCCTGCAGACATAGGATATCCGGCTGCTCAGTCTGCAGCCATTCGGAAAAACCTTTCCCCTCCATGGAGCGGATGCCGTTGACATTCCAGGATAATATCTTCAGGACTCTCATCTCCCCTTCTATCAGTAAGAATAAACTACCACAGAGCTTGGAGATAGTCATGTGCCGATTATCCTTATTAATAAGCAAGGGCCGGAATAATCCGGCCCTAGATGGCTTTAAGTACAGTGATCTCTGTTAATCTAATTTCTTTTCGAGTTTATCGACGATCTCTTTCATTTCTACAGAATCGTATTCTTCTATCTGTCCTGTGTCAGTCAGAGCGTTCAGACGGGTATCCCAAACCATGTTCCCAAGGAAATCGATGCCGGTCTCGCCGGCTACCTTTTCGCCCTGCGGTTTTCCGAAGATCTCCAGCTTCTCCTGGCAGTGTGAACAAATAGCATAACTCATATTCTCTATCAAGCCCAGGATAGGTATATTCATCTTCTGTGTCATCTTGATGGTCTTTTTGACCACCAGGAAGGATAGATCCTGGGGTGAAGAAACGATCACGATTCCAGTCACCGGCAGGGTTTGCATGACGGTCAGCGGAACATCGCCGGTACCCGGTGGCAGATCCACGATCATATAATCCAGATCCCGCCAATCTACTTCCTCCCAGAACTGTTTTACCGCCCCCGCCAGCATGGGACCCCTCCAGATTACCGGGTCATCCTCATTGGGCAGGAAAAAATTGATGGACATTATCTTGATCCCCAGCTTTGAGGTTGGCGGGATCATGCCAAAGTCAGTGGCCTGGATCTTGGGTTTGCTTATTCCAAATGCTTTGGGTTGACTGGGTCCGGTAATATCGGCGTCCAGAATACCTACCTTTTTGCCCTGTTTAGCCAGTGTAGCAGCCAGAAGGCCGGTCACCGATGATTTGCCCACGCCTCCCTTGCCGCTCATTACTACGATCACATTCCGGATGTCATTAAATGCTCCCAACAATGCCTTGCTGTCATCGCACTGGTCAGGATTGGTATTACAACTGCCCTTTGACGGACATCCGCTGCAATTGTCTGCCATATTCTGTCTCCTTTCCGAGCTTTATCTTTCTCATATTATACAACATAGTCCTTATAGGTATATCATTTGTCCATTATGGACAGAGAGTTCAAGAGGAGATCAGGATCATAGAGCCGCCTGGCTGCGGTCCCTTTCAATTCCATAATAATCAATTCCACGACCAGGTATACCTGGCTCAAATCCCTCAGACATCCGACCAATACTGATTCCTCGCGTCCCATGGCCCCATGGATATGCAGCAAGGGATCGCCCTGCTCGTTGACGAATATGGTGCCGATAGCCAAGATCTCTCGGCCATCCTCAAAATAACGCGGCATTCCCTCAGGCGGTATAATGGCTTCCCGGGGTCCCACCACTACTTTACTGCTCTTTAAGGCGCCCAGCATAAAAAAGACCGCAGACTCCAGGTGTTCCTTTCTTGCAAGCTCTTTGATACTCTCCAGCAGGTCATCGCCGTGTTCAATTTTAGCTATAATTGTGCGGCCGATTTCCCCCACACTGTACTTCACCTTTTTCTCCTCCTCTTATCGAGCTTCAGCTACTTTTGGGCTGATGTGGTCAATCTACCGATAGTATCATCATTCTAACAGTTTTCGATGCAAATACCATGACTATTCTATCTTTTTCTATCACTGTTAATCTGATATATTGTAGACATTGGCAAGAACTTTGAAAGCAGCAAGTGTTTCATGCGTATTATATATTGAGGGAATTAGGAGCTGATTCAACTTGATAAGCGATGAATCCCTGGCAATCGATACCCTTAATGGCGACCTATCCGCCTTTGAAGAGCTGGTCAACCGGTATAAGAATCGTGTGTTTTCCATTGTTTACAGGATGATGGGGCAATACCAGGAA
Source organism: Deltaproteobacteria bacterium (assembly GCA_050258735.1). GTDB lineage: Bacteria > Bacillota > Syntrophomonadia > Syntrophomonadales > Syntrophomonadaceae > Syntrophomonas_A. The sequence goes on from JBLMZJ010000044.1 coordinate 5,248, forward strand.
GCTGAAGACGTCACGCAAGAGGTCTTCATCAATGTCTACGAGAAACTCTACCAATTCGATGCAGATAAAAAGTTTGCTCCCTGGATATACCGGATTGCCAGCAATACGAGCATAAGTGCCCTGCGCAAGAAGAAGAATGTAGTAATAGTTGATTTTGATGACGTTCCACAGGTTGCATATGAAAACAGCATCACCGGTGAATCATATAACCCGCAGCATATCTACGAACGAGAAGAGCTGAAGGGGCTGATTGATCAGGCAATAATGGAATTGCCGGATAACTACCGGATGGTAATAATCCTACGATACCAGATGGACCTTGATAACCAGGAAATCGCCGATATCCTGGACATCAGCAAGGAGAATATCGAGGTCAGGGTACACCGGGCGCGCAAGGCTTTACGTCAAATAATCCAGAGGCGATGGGAAGAAAGGGGGATGGCCAATGAACTGCCTGCAAGTAGATGAGTATATCTTCTCATATTGTGACGGCGAATTAGCATCTTCCCTATCCTCTGAGCTCGAGTCGCATATAGCCAATTGTGATGATTGCCGGGCCAAGGTAGAGCTGACCCGTATGGAGACCGACATAATCAGGAATGAACTGTTTATGCCGGCGCTTTCTGCCGCCTTTACAGCTGGTGTGATGTCTGCAATAAATAGAAATACTTTAACAGGCCCTTCCGAGATAGCTGCCACCAGAGCCAAAAAACCATGGTACACCAGGACCCCTTTTTGGCTGGCTGCTACTGCTGCCGCCTTTGTTCTTCTTGTATACACGGTATCCCCAGGATTGTTCATGCCCGCTACCAAAACGGCAACCCAACAATCCAATACTCTGAAACTAGCAGAAAAGGGTGTGGCAACCAATGCCGTCACCGGCAGCGAAACCTCCCAAAAATCAGAACAGAGTTATAAAGAAAAGTCACTGCCAAGTGAAGGTAATATTGATGATAAGTCCCCAGAGATGACTTTGCCAGCAGATATTACGATAGATAATACTGTAGATCAAATTAGAACTATGGCCGGTGCTGCACCTGACCAAGTAAATAATGAACTTATGATGAAGCGCGATTCCACCCCTGACCGGGATCGTGCCGGCGCCTCCATTTTAAAAGCAACAGGCGGCAGTGCAATACCGAAGGTCAGTAATATGCCTTCATCATTCCAGTTGGTCGATTCGTCCAAACAGGAAGATGGTTGGACCTTTATATATGAAGGCAGCGGAAAACAGCTTACAGTTTCTCTGGCATCCTCTTCAAAACCTAAAGTCATTACTGTCAACCCGGAAGCTGTTACCAGCAGTCCTGCTCCCTGCGAAGGCCCTGCCTGTAATTTTGATGCCAATACCAAGGAAAACACCTTCAATTCAGTCAACCGGTCAGTCAAACTAGATGGTACTGACTATGAGATGACATTGACGGGTGATTTATCTATAGAAGAACTCAATTCCCTGGCCGGGATACTGACCATTGATAATTAATATGCAATAAAAAAGGCCCCTGATGGGGCCTTTTTTATTGCATATTATTATCTATTAGCTGGCCAGGTGGCTCTGCTCATAATGCGAAAACTGCATAGAAAATCCCGCTCGTCCCTGAGTCAGTGAACGTAAAACGGTAGAATAGCCAAACATCTCAGCAAGCGGGACCGAGCCCTTGATGATCTGTGTATTGTTCAGCCTCTCCATCGATTCCAGGCGTCCGCGGCGATTATTGATGTTGTTGATTATACTTCCGGTATACTCCTCAGGAGAGGTTATCTCCAGACTCATCACCGGCTCCAGCAACTGGGGGCCCGCCTTCTTCATACACTCCCGGGTCGCCAACATTGCTGCAGTACGGAAGGCCAGTTCGGAAGAATCCACCTCGTGGAAAGAGCCGTCCAACAGGGTGGCTTTAACGTTTACCACCTGATGGCCTTTGATGACCCCTTCCTCCAGGGCCTGCCTGACCCCGGCCTCTATAGCCGGAATATACTCCCGGGGAATGGCTCCGCCCACTATCTTGCTGACAAATTCAAAACCCTCTCCTGGTTCCAGCCTGAGCACTACATGGGCGAATTGCCCCCGGCCACCGGTTTGTTTTACGTATCGGGTCACATGCTCCGCATTTTTAGTTATCGTCTCCCGGTAGGCCACCTGGGGCTGACCCAGGTTGAAATCCAGGTTGAATTCCCTGGTCAATCGTTCAGATACTATCTCCAGATGCAGCTCACCCATGCCTGATATCAGAGTCTGGCCGGTTTCCTGGTCGTATGACATCTTGAAGGTCGGATCTTCCGAAGATATCTTGGCCAGGGCCTCGGAGATCTTGTCCTGATCCGACTGGGTCTTGGGCTCAATCGCTATCTGTATCACCGGATCGGGGAAATCGATGGCTTCCATCACCAGGCTGTGACCTTCCCTGCAAAGGGTATCACCGGTGGAAACCTCTTTCAGGCCGATCAAAGCTACAATATCTCCGGCTTTGACCTTGTCGATCTCTTCACGATGATTGGCGTGCATCTTGACCAACCGGCCTATGCGCTCTTTTTTGCCTTTACTGCTGTTGTAAACATAACTTCCCGCCTGCAAGGTCCCGGAATAGACGCGGGCAAAAGCCAGCTTTCCTACGTGACGGTCACTGACGATCTTGAAGACCAGCCCGCAGAAATCACCGGCAGCATCAGGTCTTATTTCCAGCACTTCTCCGTTCTCCTGGGAGTTGGCTTTCGGGAACGGTGCTTCCAGTGGCGAAGGCAAATACTCCACAATGGCATCCAGCAGATTCTGCACACCGATGTTACGATAGGAGCTTCCGCAGCAAACAGGCACTATATTCCCAACAATGGTATTCTTTCTAATAGCTTCAACCAGTAAATCTCTGGGGATGGCCTGATTCTGGTAGTAGAGATCAAGTATCTCTTCGTCGTTCTCAGCCAGAGCCTCCACCAGTTGTATCCTCCATACGTCAGCGGACTCACGATATATTTCCGGTAATTCATAGTCCTTTATTTCATTGCCGGCTTTTCCGGTAAAGGTGTAATACCTCATTTCGAGCAGATCTATGATGCCAGTCAGATTGTCTTCCTCATAGACCGGCAAGTTGATAACCAGGGGATTTGCCCCCAGGCGGTCCTTTATTTGAAGGATCACTTGATCATAATCGGCACCAATGGCATCCATCTTATTGACATAGGCTATTCGGGGTATGCGATACTTATCGGCCTGGCGCCATACGGTCTCTGATTGGGGCTCTACCCCGCCCTTTCCGCAGAAGATGACGACAGCCCCATCAAGGATGCGCAGGCTCCTTTCTACCTCGGCAGTAAAATCTATATGCCCGGGTGTGTCGATTATGTTTATATTGCAATCTTTCCAAGTACACCTGGTGGCAGCCGAAGTTACGGTGATCCCGCGTTCACGCTCACAATCCAGGTAATCCATAACACTCTCGCCGTCATGGGTCTCCCCAATTTTATGCGTCAACCCGGTATAATATAGGATCCTTTCGGTGGTGGTGGTCTTACCGGCATCGATATGGGCTATGATTCCGATGTTCCTTAATCTCTCCAACATTGGTCTAATGTCACTCCTTAATAATCAAAAAAATACGGCATAACCGTTATATTGCCGCATGCTTTCAATAATATGCACGTTGCTTTTATTCGGTGCGAAAACACACCCAAGTCACAATTATAGGACCTTAAAAACACATTGTCAAACACTTATTGATGAAAAATATGACAACTCACATTTACCCCACCCATAAGTTGCGCCACTAAAGTAATAAATCGGGGCCCGTACGGGCAGACTTGAGATAAGGAGGTGATATTATTGAACAAAAAGGATCAGAAAAATGAAAAGGCCCCATCCACCTATGACTTGGTCAGGGGCCATACCGGGAAAAGCTATGCTAATGAGCTTTTTGCCCAGGTAAACGATTTCTTCTATGAATTCGGAATCGTGAACCCGCCTAAAAAGAATAAAGATTCCGAGTAGCACACCTTATATCTCGTAGGCGATCCTCCGCAATTCTTCGATCAGACTGGTGAGTTCCTCTACACTGGCTGTTATCTGCTGACTGGCCGCTGCCTGTTCCTCACTGGATTTCATGGAGATCTCAGAACTCTTAACAGCCAGGCCGATTTTGTCCTGTATGTCCTGAGTAAGCTTGCGGATCTCCAAAGCTGTGCTCTTGGATGTTTCGGACAGCTTCCTTATCTCTTCTCCTACCACGCCAAAGCCCTTGCCTGCATCCCCAGCCCGGGCTGCTTCAATAGCAGCATTGAGTCCCAGCATCTTGGTCTGATCAGCAATGGTCTTTATGTAATCAAGTATGCTGACGATCTCATCAGCCGTCCGGTGTATACCATTGATCTCTTCATTCAATTTCTTTTCATTAAGGTTTATCTCCCCGGCCGCGGCGGCATTTTCCTGAATAGCGGCCGATATCTCATGCATGCCGGTTTGATAGGTATCTGAGATCTGACGAAGTGAACTTGCGTTTGTTCTCCTGACAGCACTACCAAAGGTCCCAACAACTTTGGTTTGGTCATCATCATCAAAGGCAGGACAATTCCTTACCTTCAAGGGCATGCCATAATAACTTTCATCGAGTTCCATAACCAGAGGCTGTTTGCTCTGGATCACCCGGTCGGCAGTGGCACCTTGGGCAAATGTTTTCCCAACTACCACGAAAGGGACGGCAAATGCAGTCTCATCTTTCCAGAGGAATTTCTCTGTATCAGTGGAGTAGAATACCATATCATCCGGAAGAATGTCCATTAGACTTTTGATGATCTCAGGAAAAGAATCTAAAATCTTGCTACCCATTTTGACTCCTCCTTTTCATGCTAACAATTCTCTAATACAGTATTCATATCTATGTCTGTATATTTATTTCAATTATTCTTCTCTTTTTCATATATTCCTGCTCAAAAATTGATCAGAGCAAGAATACACGGCATGATTTGCTGCTTATAAAGATCCCGAATCAGTTCTACTGTTCTTCATGGAACGGGCGATACTTTCTACTTTGATCTTTATCTCCCTTTTTGATGGGTTCTACTATCGGTATATATTTTACGGCTGGCATCTGCAGTATTGTACTGCAACAGGTCGGCAGCTCACTACACGATTTCTCCTTAACCTTCATGAACTACTTCTTATATTTTTCCGAGATTTCGCGTTTGCAAATTACCATCGATTTGACCATTACAACACTACCAAGCATGGTATAATGGATTCATTATATAAACCGGCATACTCGCCTATCAGGCTGAATATTGCTAAATAACGGGCTATAGCTTTGGCGTGGATAAGTGTTATACTGGAGAAGATTAATCTCACAGGAGTTGAAGATATTGCAATATCTATTGATTCTGGCTGACGGAATGGCTGATTATAATATTGCTGAACTGGGGAATATGACTCCGCTGCAATACGCTAATACCCCAAACATAGATTTTCTGGCTGCCAACTCAATGATTGGCATGGTCAAGACCATTCCTGACGGACTTAAGCCAGGCAGCGACGTGGCCAACCTGTCAGTAATGGGCTATGATCCCGGCAAATCTTATTCCGGCCGTTCTTCACTGGAAGCAGTAAGTATGGGAGTAGAACTGGGAGATTCTGACCTGGCCCTGCGCTGTAACCTGGTAACCTTGTCCGATGCACCGGATTATGCTGATCGTATAATGGTGGATTATAGTTGCGGTGAAATATCCACTGAAGATGCAGCGGTCTTTATAAACGACCTGCAACGATCCATGGGTAATGCCTCCTTCGAATTCTATGCCGGTATCAGCTATCGACATCTCCTGGTATGGAAAACCGGAAGAGACAAAAAACTGGTCCTTACCCCGCCTCACGATGTCTCTGACCGGGTAATAACTCCCTATCTTCCGCAGGGTCCTGATGGAAAAGTTCTTTTTGATATGATGAAACAAAGCGCGGAGATCCTGAGCATCCATCCCTTGAATAAGATCAGGATGGAGAAGGGACTCAAACCAGCCTCTTCGGCCTGGTTCTGGGGCGAGGGCAGCAAGCCTTCCTTACAAAGTTTCAAGGATAAATATGGTCTTTCGGGTTCAGTGGTAACTGCGGTGGACCTGGTCCGCGGACTGGGGATTTCCGCCGGCCTGACTCCGGTCAAGGTAGAAGGCGCCACTGGTGGAGTACATACCAATTTTGCCGGCAAAGCCCATGCCGCCCTGGAAGAGCTCAAGCGCGGCCAGGACTTCGTCTATGTACATATTGAATCACCCGATGAAGCCGGGCATCAGGGCAGCCTCGAGAGTAAGATCTGGAGTATCGAGCAAATCGATCAGCTGGTTTTTGGCGAGATCCTTCGTCAGCTGGATAGCTTCAATGATCTCAGGATCATGCTGCTGCCCGACCATCCAACTCCGATAAGTCTTAAGACCCATACCAGCGAGCCGGTACCCTTTATGATCTATGACAAGGCATATCCTCAGGCCAACCTGAACCTGGTATATAATGAAGGCACCTCTGCAGCGGCCGGCCGGTTCATTGCCAATGGACACGAACTCATGGATCTGTTTATCAATAGCTAGTAACAAAATAAAAGGGGTAAGCGTTATGAACTGGGTTCAGTTCATTGGCTTTCCCCTTTTTTTGTTACCTGTTTATTTTAGTAATGACAGCATAGTCTCCTGCATATCTGCTACTTTAGTTACGGTATTATGCCGGATCTCCATCTTCTCCAGGTTCCGGATGCCTTTGGGTATCTCCCAGCCGGTCTTATCAGCCAACTTTCGCAGCAGTTCAAACTCGCCTCCTGCCTCTCCTGACAGGTCCATTACCGCACGGGCCACGCTGTTGCCGAATTTAAAGGGGCTGGCTGTGGAGGCAATGATCGTCAGGGTGTTATCCCCTGTTGCTTGACAGTACTTCTCATAGACATCTACGGCCACCGCAGTATGGGTGTCCAGCAAATAAGCATATTGATCCCACACCCTGCTGATCCTGCCGACTGTCTCAGCGTCTGAACTATATCCAGCCCAGAATGATTCCGCAATAGTCTTGCGGCTGGCCTCATCGATGGTGTAACTCCCGGCTTCCTTCAATTCCTGCATCCAGCCTGAGACCTTCGCGGAATCATGGTTGGTCACCTCATATAACAACCGCTCCAGGTTGGAGGATATCAGTATATCCATGGAGGGCGATATGGTCTTCTCAAAACTACGGTTTCGATTGTAGGTGCCGGTTTTGATAAAATCGGTCAGCACATTATTGGCATTAGAGGCACAAATCAATTTATTGATAGGCACTCCCATATGACCGGCATAAAATGCGGCCAGGATATTACCGAAATTACCGGTAGGCACTACGATGTTTATTTTTTGTTCCGGCTTTAGGCTGCCATCAGCCATCAAATCAGCGTATGCGGATACATAATAAACTATCTGCGGCAGCAGACGTCCCCAGTTTATCGAATTGGCCGATGAAAGCTTCATGTTCCTTTGCGCCAGTACCTCTGAGGCCTCATCACTGGCAAAGATGTTCTTGACCCCGTTCTGGGCATCGTCAAAGTTACCTTCAACCCCGGCCACATATACATTGCTCCCCTCCTGGGTAAGCATCTGCAGCTTTTGTACCTGGCTGACCCCCTCCTGAGGGAAGAATACCAGTATACGGGTACCGGGCACATCCTTGAACCCTTCCAGCGCTGCCTTGCCGGTGTCACCCGAAGTTGCCACCAGAATAATGATCTCAGCATTATCACCAGTCTTATGCAGGCTTGTAGTCAGGAAATGCGGAAGTACCTGCAGGGCCATATCCTTGAAGGCGGAGGTCGGTCCATGCCATAACTCCATAACATATAGTTTATCGTTCAGCCTGACCAGCGGTGCGATCTTGTCATTATCAAAGTTCTCACGGTTATATGCGCCTTCCACACAGGAACGAAGTTCATCTTCGCTAAAATCTGTAAGGAACTGCTTCATGATGAATTGTGCCCGGCCCTGATAGGTAAGTCCGGCTAAAAATTTGATATCTTCCACTGTTAGATGCGGTATATGATCAGGCAGAAACAATCCGCCATCCGGTGCGATCCCTTTCACAATAGCTTGCGCGGCACTTACTGACCCACTTCTCCCTCTGGTGCTCTGGTACTGCAATGTGATGCCTCCTAATCCCGATTGTCTGTTTGTTATTATATATCGAAAAGCCCGCAGGTAAAAGTACGCTGCGGGCCCCAAAACCTTAATGATATATTTTGCTGGACAAAATAAATGGTCGGAGTGACTGGATTTGAACCAGCGGCCTCTACGTCCCCAACGTAGCGCTCATACCAAACTGAGCTACACCCCGACGCAAAGAATATTCTAGTATATCCCGATAGTTTAGTCAAGTATAAGCCGGTGCATTAAATAGATTCTATCCTATCCTATTTATCCAGATCAAACTTTTGATGAAGAGTCTGTACCGCCTCGGTTACCTGCCCTTCATCAATTATGCATGATATCTTGATCTCGGAGGTACTGATCATCTGGATATTGATACTGGCATCGGCCAGGGCGGTAAAAACGGCTGCCGCTACACCCGGATTGCTCTTCATACCGGCTCCAACCACCGAAATCTTGGCTACGTTGTCGCCATATGACATACCGGATGCCCCGATCTCCTTAACCAGTTTTTCAACTACCGGCAATGCCATGCTGAGTTCGTTTCTCTCGATGGTGAACGCAATATCATTGACCTCGTCCCGCATAGCAGCCTGGATGACCATATCCACGTTGATTTTATGTTCTGCCAATGATGTGAATAATGCCTTGGCTATACCGGGACGGTCAGGCACGTCAAAAATAGCTATCTTAGCGCAATTACGGTCATGAGCTATCCCCTGTACCACTTTTTGTTGTTCCATGCCGTCTACCTCCGTTATGATTGTTCCGGGTTCTTCGTTAAAACTGTTTCTGACCTCAACATCAACATTGTATACCATAGCAAACTCCACTGCGCGCGGCTGCATCACCACGGCGCCCAGGCTTGCCAGTTCAAGCATCTCTTCATAAGAGATCCGATCAATTTTCCTGGCCTCATGTACCAAACGGGGGTCAGCGGTATATACGCCGCTTACATCGGTGAATATCATACAACGATCTGCCTTAAGGCTAGCAGCCAGTGCCACTGCGGTAGTATCTGACCCCCCCCGGCCCAGTGTAGTAATATCGCCCTCGCGGTTGATGCCCTGAAAACCTGCTACTACTACGGCATTACCCTGTTTAAGTTCATCCAGGATACGTTGATTGTCGATAGCATTTATCTTGGCCTTATTGTAGGTAGAGTCGGTTTTTATACCTGCCTGCCAACCGGTCAGAGAAATGGACTTGACGCCGATACTGTTCAGAGTCAAGGCCAAAAGGGCCGCTGATTGCTGCTCACCTGTCGACAGCAGCATATCCATCTCACGGCAGCTCAGATCATTGCTGATCTCCTGGGCTATCTCCAGCAGATCGTCGGTAGTGTCACCCATGGCCGAGACCACTACAACTATATCTTTATATTCATGCTGCAGCTTTTGGACCCGTACAGCGATGTTTTTTATCCTATCCAGTGATGCTACTGAACTTCCGCCAAATTTACAAACTAATGAAGCCAAAAATCTCACTCCCAAACTATCTCTTACCCAGGATCTTGACGCCCTCCGCGCTTGGATTCAGATATAGCACCCGGCTGTCCACGCCATGACTGGCGAAGGCCTCCATCATAACCTGCCCCACCTGCCCCTCATCACCGGTGCAGAATGCAACTATGGTCGGTCCGGCTCCGCTGAGGGCCACTCCTAGCGCCCCGGCGTCGGCGGCCATCTCGAAGACCGATTCGAAACCCGGGATCAGGTGTTTTCGAAGGGGTTGATATATCACATCATCCATTGCCATATGGATATGCCTGGTATCACCGTTGTAGATGCTGGCCAGCAAATAACAGGCTCTTTGCAGATTGGCTATGGTATCCTTCAAATCGACTTTTTCTGGAAGAACTGCCCTTGCTTCTGCGGTGGACAGCACAAAATCCGGAACCACCGCCACTATTTTTATTGTTTCGGGCAGAGACAGCCTCTGGTAATATACCTTTCCTTCATAAACCATAGCAGTGGTCAAACCGCCTACCATAGCTGGTACAACGTTATCCGCATGGCCTTCCATTTGAAACGCCCAATTCATCAGCTGATTCCTTGAGTACTTCTGCCCTATCATGAAATTAGCGGCGCTAAGGCCGGCTACAATAGCTGCCGCGCTGCTTCCCAGCCCGCAGCCTATCGGTATCTCATTATGGATCGTTACCTTAAGCGGTGGGATCTCCCGGCCTACCTTCTCAAAAATCATGTGCATAGCCTTGAGAACCAAATCTTCAGCCGGTATATTCCTGGGTTGGGCCCGTACGCCGGTGAGATAGACCACCTGATTCATTCCGTAGGACAGCTCTATATCGATATTGAGGTATAGATCAAGTGCCATTCCCAGGGTATCGAACCCCGGGCCCAGATTGGCACTGGTCGCTGGTACTCTTACAGTAAACATACTGCCCCCTAGTCGCGTTCTGTCCCTTCCAACCTTATCACATTATCGATTTCGCTAACAATACTCATTCCCTTGAGTACTGCCAGGGCATCACGCAGGTTTTGTTCTTTTACTTCATGGGTAATCATGATCAATTCTGCCATACTGTCCTGGCTGGCCTTCTGCAATACTGTCGCAATACTTACATTGTTGTTGCCGAAGACCCCGGCGATACCTGCCAGGACACCAGGCCGGTCAGTCACGGTCATTCGTATATAGAACTTCGCCTTCAGTTCATTTATGCTGAGCATGGTCTTGGTGGTATAACATGTGCAGCCGATACGAGCATTGGTATTGGCCAGCATATTCCGTCCGATCTCGATGATATCGCCAACCACCGAACTGGCCGTAGGCATTTTGCCCGCTCCACGTCCATAGTGCATGATCTCGCCCACCGCATCTCCACGAACGAATACCGCATTGAATACATCATTAACCGCTGCCAGCGGATGGGTCTTTGGCAGGAAGGCCGGGTGCACCCGGGTAGCTATCCTCCCCTGATCGTCTTCCTTGGCGATGGCCAGTAATTTGATTACATAGCCAAGATCACGTGCGTATCTTATATCAGCCGGAGTGATAGCAGTTATGCCTTCTACGTGGACATTATCCAAAGTAACACGGCTATTAAAAGCAATTGATGAAAGTATGGCAATCTTGCGTGCTGCGTCCAGTCCCTCGACGTCTGCAGTAGGGTCGGCCTCAGCATAACCCAGTTGCTGCGCCTCCAGTAATACCTCGGCAAATGGCCGTCCTTCCTGGCTCATTTTGGTCAGGATATAATTGGTGGTACCGTTGAGTATTCCGATGACCTCCAATATCTTATTACCGGTCAGTGATTGTTTTAAGGGAGAGATTATGGGTATACCTCCGGCAACACTGGCCTCGAAATAGAAGTCCACGTTATTTTCTGCTGCTGTCGCAAATATCTCGGCACCCTTGGTAGCGATAAGGTCCTTGTTGGCGCTGACAACGTGTTTGCCCTGTTTCATCGCCTTGATGATAAAACTTAAAGCCGGCTCGATACCGCCGATCAGTTCTACTACTATATCGATCTCGGGATCATTGACGATATCGCTGATATCATCAGCTATCATAGCAGGTGCAAGTCCGGCCTTTTGTATGGTTTCCCGGTTGCGTTCCAGCACTTTTTTCAGTGTGACCTTATCTCCGGTACGTTGAGCGATTATTTCACTATTGCGATCTAACAGCTCAGCTACTCCAGAACCAACCGTTCCGTATCCTAATAAACCAATATTTATCATACCGGTACCCCCCAGTTTTATATGCCTTATTAATATACCTCACCTTATTCTACCTTGCAAAACAGAAAAAGCAAAGGAGGGCCGTAACCCGATTCCCTCCAATACAATATGGCAAAGGCACCGGACTTTAGCCCGGTGCCCCAGACCGTCAAAAAACGCGAATTTCATCGTTACATAGCAAACCCAGCTCAATCAACGTACCCTAAGTACGCGTCAATCGCTGGGTTTCCTTGTGCCTTGACCTCACGTTTTTTACTCAGTCTGCCTACTTTCTTTGATAAGCAACGGCACCGGACTTTAGCCCGG
>JBLMZJ010000045.1:0-16725 GCA_050258735.1 Deltaproteobacteria bacterium
TTGGGTAGTATCGACACTTCGTATACCGGCAGCAAAAATGTAGAAATATCAGGATATACGGCTGCCTCCGACGGCAGTTTCGGTAAATTCAATGACATTGTTCTCACCACTATGCCGCAGAGCGTAAGTGTGACCTTTACGCAAGGTCAAGCAACCCCCAAACTAGTTTTGAATAATGCCGCAGCGCAAAATATCAGTTTTAAAATAGCAGGGGTCAAAACCGTCGACACTGCGACATTTGCCATACAGCCGGTTCCTGGTGCACCGGCTTCCCTGAATGTGACCCAGGATATACAGGCGCCCGTTGTCAATGGTAGCCTTTTTGCGCAGCAACCCCACATAACTCTCAAGGATGCTTACGGCAATGTATGTACCAATAATAATGGAACAGGCGTAACCGCCGCCAAGAAGGCGGGCACCGGCAACTGGACCCTGACTGGCGGACCCAGTGTGAATACCGTCAGCGGGGTTGCCAAGTTTACCGATCTGAAACCTGTGAACACCGCCGCTGTTACCGGGGCCCAACTAACTTTTTCAGCTGGTGCGCTGCCTGTTGTTGAAAGTGCAGCGGTGAACCTATTGGCAGCTCCGCCTAAGGTGGCCACCCCGAGCGCCAACCCGGGAGCGGGAGCGGTCGCAGCAGGTACTGAGGTAACCTTGAGTACGGCGACCGCCGGAGCCAGCATTTATTACACCACTGACGGAGTCACAACCCCGACCGGCGGCAGCTCGCTTTATGCCGGACCGATCACTATCAACGCAGCTACTACCATCAAGGCCATCGGGATAAAGGCCGGTATGATCGACAGCGATATCTTAACTGCTGAATACACCATACTACCCCCTGCTAAGGCAGCAACCCCGACGGCTAACCCGGGAGCAGGAGCAGTAGCGGCAGGTACTGCCGTAACCTTGAGTACGACTACCGCCGGAGCCAGTATTTATTACACCACTGACGGAGTCACAACCCCGACCAGCGGCAGCTCGCTTTATGCTGGCCCGATCACTATCAACGCAGCTACTACCATCAAGGCCATAGCGATAAAGGCCGGCATGACCGACAGCGATATCTTAACTGCTGAATATTCCATACTGCCACCCGCCAAGGTGGCCACCCCGAGCGCTGCCCCGGGAGCAGGAGCAGTAGCGGCAGGTACTGCCGTAACCTTGAGTACGACTACCGCCGGAGCCAGTATTTATTACACCACCGACGGAGTCACAAGCCCGACCAGCGGCAGTACGCTCTATGCCGGACCGATCACTATCAATGCGGCTACTACCATCAAGGCCATAGCGATAAAGGGCGGCATGACCGACAGCGATATCTTAACTGCTGAATATACCATACTTCCGCCTGCCAAGGTGGCCACCCCAACGGCTAACCCGGGAGCCGGGGCGGTAGCAGCCGGGACCACTGTAACCCTGAGCACGACTACGGCAGGAGCCAGTATTTATTACACCACTGACGGCATCACGACCCCTACCAGCGGCAGTTCGCTCTATGCCGGACCGATCACTATCAATGCCGCTACTACCATCAAGGCCATAGCGATAAAGGGCGGCATGACCGACAGTGATATCTTAACTGCTGAATATACCATACTACCGCCTGCTAAGGCAGCAACCCCGACGGCTAACCCGGGAGCCGGGGCGGTAGCAGCCGGGACCACTGTAACCCTGAGCACGACTACGGCAGGAGCCAGTATTTATTACACCACTGACGGCATCACGACTCCTACCAGCGGCAGTACGCTTTATGCCGGACCAATCACTATCAATGCGGCTACTACCATCAAGGCCATAGTGATAAAGGCCGGCATGACCGACAGCGATATCTTAACTGCTGAATACACCATACTACCGCCTGCCAAGGTGGCCACCCCGAGCGCTGCCCCGGGAGCAGGAGCAGTAACGGCAGGTACTGAGGTAACCTTGAGTACTACTACCGCCGGAGCCAGTATTTATTACACCACTGACGGAGTCACAAGCCCGACCAGCGGCAGCACGCTCTATACCGTACCGATCACCATCAACGCAGCCACTACCATCAAGGCGATAGCGATACAAGTCGGTATGACCGATAGCGATCCTGCAACATTCAACTATACCATCCTTGTGTCGAGCAGCGGAGAAGGAGGCAGCGGAGGTGTCGTTGCTCCACCGCCGGTCAATACTACCAGCGGCTTGGCCGTCATTGACCCCGATGCCGGCGGGACAGTGGGGCTGGGGGCAGAGGCTACAGTTAAGATTCCGGCTGACGCTCTGAAAGGTGATAGTGATGTCAAGATAGAGATTTTCCGAATCGAAACGTTTCCTTCGGTGCCTGCCGGATTTATGGTTCTGGGCAATACCTACGAATTTAAGGCTGGAGATGCCAATAGCTATCAATTTGATATGCCCGTTACCCTGACCTTTGCTTTCGATCCAGCGAAGGTGCCCCCAGGGCAGGTTCCCACCGTTCAATACTATGATGAGAAACAGGGAAAATGGGTTGACCTGGGGGGGACCATTGCTGGCAATACAATTAATATAGATGTGAGCCATTTTACCAAGTTTGCGGTAATGGTCAAGGCGGCGGACCAAGATGATAAAAACGAACCCTTGAAACCGCCGGCGACTATCATTGATATATCAGGACACTGGGCGGAAAACAGCATAAAAGCACTGGTAGATACAGGGGCGATCAGTGGTTATTCCGACGGCAGTTTCCAACCGGATCGCAGCATTTCACGGGCAGAATTTACGGCAGTTTTGGTTAAAGCCTTCTGTTTGGAGGCCAAAGAGGGAAAGGTATTCACGGACACAACGTCTCATTGGGCCAAAGACAGTATATCGGCTGCGGTTGCTAGTGGAATCGTTGGCGGTTATGGCAACGGCTCCTTTGGCCCTGATGACCCTATAACCCGTGAACAGATGGCGGTCATGCTGAGCAAGGCGGCAAAACTGCAAAGCAACAATGATGCAACCGGGTTGACAGATGATAAAGCGATTTCCGGATGGGCCAAACAAGCAGTAAATTCGGCCGTAGCCAACGGTATAATTAGCGGTTATCCGGACAAAAGTTTTCGGCCACAGGATAAGGCGAGCCGGGCGGAAGCGGCCACCGCTGTTGTTAAAGCACTGGGCCATAGGTAGCATATAGAAGTGTTGTATGACGGCAGGTATTTAAAGCAAATACCTGCCCGAATTGCTTTATGGGACGGAATGATAAGGCTTTGAAGGCCCGCTCAAAATAAACGAACGGATCAGATGGATCTTGCCGAAGTCTCCTTCCGAGGGTCCGAAGAGGGCTGACTCCTTGCCATAGAGCCGCCTCAGGATCTCATCCTCATCTGACCCGGCCCGGTGCAGCCCCAGAATGGCTTCTCTTTGCTCCTCCCAGTAGGCTATTTTAGCCTGCACCGCCTTTTTAGCCTCCGTCTCCACTACCCGCCCGGAGGCGCAGAAGAGCAACTCGAAATCGAAGTCCAGAAGTTTATACAGAGACTGCAGCATGATGTTGACGTCCTCATCGCTGCGCAGGGTGGTGACTTTCTCCGCCAGGAACAGATCGCCGGCAAAAAGCCAGCCCTTACTTGGTTCGAGTAGGCTGATATGGTCCGGACTGTGGCCGGGGGTGGGTATCACCAGCAGGTCGAAGCTGTCGGTGTCTATCCGGGCTGGAAGAGGCTGGGCCAGCGAAGCTGGCGGGATGCCCCAGGTGATTTGACAATAGGGCATTATACGGGCCGACCAGATCGAAGGGTCTTCAATGAGGGGGACCGCAGCAGCGGGGGCCAGTACCGGACCGATTCGCCGGTTTTCCTGAAACCAGACGTTATTTCCGATATGGTCCTCATGATGATGGGTGTTGATGATCTGCATGATTGGGTAATCGGCAAAGGCCGCTTCCAGTTCAGCCGCCACGTGGAACGGACCGCTGTCTATGAGCAGACCGTCCAGGTAGTAGCAGGCCATGGTATAGATGACCTGTCCCTCATAGTCACGTCCCATCAGAAACTGGGTAACCTCGCCGTAATTCCGGCTTTTTATCATGGCAAAACCTCCTTTATAGTTGGGACAGGGCCCGGGTGAGACCGTCCAGGTCCAGGCACTCGAATACCCGGTCGCAATGCTTTTTATAGGAATCCATGCTGGAATCGCCTTTTTTCCACTCATCCTCGGTTTCGGGAACCATCCAGTAGACCTTGCGTACCCGTTGTCTGATGTCCCTCAAAAGTTCGGAGCGCGGAGGGAACCAGTTGGTGCGCCCGTCCCCGAAGATCAGCACGGTAGTGCGCTGGGTGAGGCAGTCGCCATATTTGGTGAGAAAGCTCTTCCAGGCGGCGCCGTAGTCGGTATAACCGGTTTCACCCACCGTATCGGCATTGAGCAATACCTGGCTGCGGAGGTTGTTGAGATTGGCCTGCCTGAGCAATGCCGTGACCTCATCGGTCTGATCGATAAAGGCAAAGCTGCGCACCTGGCGGAAAAAGCGTTCGAGTGAATGCACCAGGGCCAGGGAAAAGAAGCTGTAATGCAGGCAGGAGTCCGACACGTCACATAGGGCGACTATGATCGGCTTCTCCCGTTCTTTTTTGTTAACAAACAGATCCAATGGTACGCCCCCGCTGGACAGGCTGGCCCGCATGGTGCGGCGGTAGTCCAGCCGGGCGTTCTGGTTGCGGTGGCGCTTCTTCACCATTCGGGTAGCCAGACGGCGGGCTAGGAGCGGGAAAACCGCCTCCATGCGCTGGATCTCTTCCCAGTTCGCCCCGTAGAAATCTTGAGTAACGGGGTTTTTTATCCGGGGAGATCTGTCACGACGCACCTGGCAGGAACCAGGGTTGGAAGAAGGCTGGCCGGATTCCAACGCCTGCCCGCTTTGATCCCCCAAACCGCTGATCCTGTGCTGCAAGCCGGTTTGCAGGGCTTGCAGCTGTTTATCCCGGGCAGTCTGGTTTTGCCGGGACAGGTAGAGAAAATGGCGGCCGTAGATCTCATCGAATACCCGCAGCCAGGCGGCATCCTTCATCAGGGTGCTGGAGAGAGCGGTATGAAATACCGGTTCTTCCGACCAGTCGACCAGCAGGAGTGAGCGGAAACAATCGTCCAGCTGGCTGGCTGCAATGGGGATACCTGCCTGGCGCAGATCGCTGATAAAGGCGGTAATGTTGTCCAGCAGTGCCGACATATCAAGCCTCCTGTTTGCTCGTGATCAGGGTTGTGGCCTTGTCCAGGTCCTCCCGGTACTTGAACAATACATTGAGGGTCATCAGCATAGTCTCCGGCTCCAGGGTATCCATGCCCATCAAGGTCAGGGCCAGTCCCCAGTCGATAGCCTCGGCCACGCTGGGGGTCTTCTTCAGATCGAGTTGGCGAAGGCTGTGCAGGGCTGTTGCCAATTGCCCGGCCATCCCACTTTGGATCCCCGGGATCTTCAGCTGCAGGATGCGGCTCTCCATCTCCGGGCCGGGGAAATCGAGGAACAAATACAGACAGCGGCGTTTCAAGGCCTCTGATAGCTCGCGGCTGGCATTGGAAGTGATGAAGACCATGGGGATACTGCAGGCAGTGACCGTACCCAGTTCAGGAATGCTTACCTGGTATTCGGACAAAAGCTCCAGGAGCAGGGCCTCAAATTCCATGTCCACCTTGTCGATCTCATCGATGAGCAGGACACAGGGATCGGGGCTGGTGATGGCCTGCAGCAGTGGGCGGGGGAGCAGGAATTCATCGGAGAATACCTCGCGTTCTACCTCGGCCACCTCGAGGTCACGTCCGGCCACGGCCTGGATGTGCAGGAGCTGCTTTTTATAGTTCCATTCGTATAGGGCCTTGGCCTCGTCGATCCCTTCATAGCATTGCAGACGGATCAGGGGTTGTTCCTTGTATTCAGCGTAGGCCTGGGATATCGCAGTTTTGCCGACTCCGGCCGGGCCTTCCACCAGGACGGGCTTGCCCAGAGCGGCAGCCAGGTAGAGAACTGTAGCCGCGGGAGTATCGCAGATATAGCCGGCTTGTTCCAGACCCCGCTGCAGTTCTGACAATTGGTTTTTCATGCTATTCATTCTGTCCGCCCTCCTTCATTTTCTATCAGTTCCTTCAATCCCTGCAGCCAGTTGAGACGCAGTTCTTCGTTGCTGATACCGTACTGGATGATAGCGATGCGGAAACGATCGATTCCCTTCTGCACCATGGATTTTTCCGCCAGGCGGTAACTGTCCAGACGCTGAGTGGCCTTTTGTATTTCCCGATCGATACTGTCCAGGGATTCGTCGGGAGAGAGATACTTGAAGTAATTGCACTTCTCCAAAAAGGGATAGCGGGCGAAAAAATCGAATTTAGGCCCGCCTGCATCATCATCCGCCAGCAGCCAGGACTTGAACTCCGTAAGTCCCTCGGGGGTGACCGTCACCTTGCGGCGGGCAGTAGGGGTATCCGCATCTCCCGCTTCCCGGGTGGCCAATCCTTCCGCTTCCAGCTTTTTCAGGGTGGAATATAGCAGGCCTTCGTTAACCTCGGGACCTGCCGGGTAGAAGTCCGAATAGGCCTTTTTCATGATCTCGTAGCCGTAAGAAGGGCTGTCCAGCAGATAGCCCAACATCATCTGTTTGAATCCCATAGCTCGTCCTCCTCAGGAAATGGTATACCTTACCACTAAGGTATACCTTAGTGGTAAGGTATGTCAAGCGTTTTGGAATCTGTCCGAGCTTTTTTTTGTATGTAAATGATAGAAATGTCCAAGAAGTGCTATAATATTAAACTAATAAGCTCGTATTCGAGGAGGAATAGATGTGACAAAGGACATGGAATTGGATTCGATCAATCCCGAAACACAGAATGAGACAAAGGACGCCGCGCTGCCGGTGAACTTTGTTCAAAATATCATAACTGAGGATCTGGCCCAGGGAAAGAATCAGGGACGGGTCCACACGCGTTTTCCCCCGGAGCCCAATGGCTACCTGCATATCGGCCATGCCAAATCCATTTGCCTGAACTTCGGACTGGCCCTGGCCAATGGCGGCTTGTGCAACCTGCGTTTCGATGATACCAATCCCAGTAAGGAGGACCAGGAGTATGTTGACTCTATCATGGAAGACGTACGCTGGCTTGGTTTCGATTGGGATGATCGTTTATTCTATGCCTCTGACTATTTCGAGCATCTCTATGAATATGCCGTCCAGCTGATAAAGAAGGGCAAGGCCTTTGTCTGTGATTTATCCGCCCAGGAGATCCGCGATTATCGCGGGACCCTGACCGAGCCCGGCAAGGAGAGCCCTTACCGCAATCGTTCGGTGGAGGAGAACCTGGACCTATTCACCCGCATGCGGGCCGGCGAGTTCCCGGACGGTTCACGGGTACTGCGGGCGAAGATCGATATGGCTTCACCAAATGTAAATATGCGGGATCCGGTCATCTATCGGATACTTCGGGCCACCCACCATCGGACCAGTGATGATTGGTGCATATATCCCATGTATGACTATGCCCACCCCCTGTCCGATGCCCTGGAGGAGATCACTCACTCGGTTTGCACCCTGGAGTTCTCCGATCACCGTCCCCTGTACGACTGGTGCCTGGATTGGGTGGACTACTCTAAGGAGGCGCAGGGACGGCCGCAGCAGATCGAATTTGCCCGCTTGAATCTCAATTATACGGTGATGAGCAAGCGCAAGCTGAAGGAACTGGTCGATCAGAAGTATGTGAAAGGCTGGGATGACCCGCGGATGCCGACCATCTCCGGTCTGCGCCGGCGAGGATATACCCCGGAAGCCATTCGTGATTTCTGTGATCGCATCGGCGTGGCCAAGCGCAACAGCACGGTGGACATCGGCCTGCTGGAACACTGTATAAGAGAAGATCTGAACCTGCGGGCATCGCGGGCGATGGCGGTGCTGCAGCCGCTCAAGGTCATCATCACCAATTACCCGGATGGTCAGGTGGAATGGCTGGAGAGTGAAAATAATCCGGAGAACCCGGATATGGGCGTCCGCAAGATACCCTTTTCCAAGGTCATATATATCGAACAGGAAGACTTTATGGAGGATCCGCCCAAGAAGTTCTTTCGCCTGAAACCGGATGGCGAGATCCGGTTGAAGAGCGCCTATATCATCAAATGTAACGAAGTCGTGAAGAACGCGGCTGGAGAGGTAGTGGAACTGCATTGCAGTTACGATCCGGAATCCAAGAGCGGCGGCGCCACCGCAGGGCGCAAGGTCAAGGGCACCTCTCATTGGGTCTCGGCCTCGCACTCGGTAGAGGCGGAGGTACGCCTGTATAGCCACCTGTTTGTAACGGAGAATCCCGATGACGAGGAAGAAGGGACCGATTATAAGTCCAAGCTGAATCCGGATTCGCTGCAGTTGCTGACCGGGTGCCAGTTGGAACCTGAATTGGCCAGGGCCGTTCTGGGGGATCGCTTCCAATTCCTACGTCAGGGTTATTTCAGTGTAGATTTGGAATCCCGGCCGGAAAAATTGGTGTTCAACCGGATAGTTTCCCTGCGTGACAGTTGGGCCAAGGTAGCCGTACAGAAATAGAGAGAATAAAGAACTAAGGGGATGTTGGCTCCCGCACCGAGGCGGCCCGCATCCCCTTTTTAAATGGTTTATAATGACCGCCAGTCTTATTCACTCAGAACTGCCTTGATCGAGTGCAGCAATTTTTCTTCAGTGACGGGTTTGATAATGAAGTGTTTGGCGCCATTCTTCAGTGACTGCAGTATGAGTTTCTTCTGATCCAGTGCGCTGATCACGATGATCCTGGCATCCGGATATTCACCTACTATTTTACAGATGGCGTCACTGCCCGACATCAGTGGCATGCTGATATCCATGGTGACGATATCAGGCTGGTACTGGGCATACAGGTTGAAAGCCTGTTCACCGTTGGCAGCCTCTCCGACTATTTCATGACCGGCCCGGGTCAGCAGCATATTTAGGCTTCTTCTCATTACTGTTGAATCATCGGCTATTAAGATTCGGGCCATTGAACATCCTCCCTACTGGCTAGACGATCAAGTAAGGCAATACCTACAGTAATGTGGTAATCGCCGGTTTCCATTCGAGTATAGGCTATCTGAGAATTTGGGTGTCTCAGAATAAAACCATGATTAGATACTATGATTGGGCTTTCCAATGAGACAAGATCCTTTATTAGTCCCCAGTTCTTCAAGGAACCGCCTATGATAATATTAGCACATTCTGCTAGCAGGTCAGGATAAAGCTGGTTTTTCTCTGAATCATCTATTTCGTCCATCACAAAGGTTTTCAGCAACCTTTCAATTAGCTTATCATTTAATGCAACTATTGTCATGGCGTCCACCGTCCCACGAATCGCCATCATTACCGTAGAGTCGTTAAGCAGCAGGGAGTTGGTGTCGCCAATCGCTGAAAATACTGGCTGCATAGCTAATCCCGCCTGCTCCACCATAAATACTCGTGCACTTTCTGCCATGGCATCCATAACGCTATTGATATAAAAACCAGGAGCTGTTGCTTCTTCCTGAACAGGCAATTCAAAAATGAATTCACAGCCTTGGCCCGGGCGATTGACTACCTGTGCAGTGCCGTCCAGTTTTTCACATTCATTGCGGACGGCAGCCAGGCCTATCCCCCGGCCTGATAGTAGGGTAGCCTCTTCCCGGGTGGAGAACTGGTCGGCAAAGATAAGGGACAAAAGATCGTCATCGGGGATATCATCCAGCGGCTCAGCCAGGAGCCCATTGGCCAGAGCCTTGGCCCGGACCTTGTCCAGGTCGATCCCGGTTCCGTCATCGCCTATGGTGAGACGTATATAGTCGTCGCTGATAGAGACCCGGCACCAGATGGTGGCGGCCGGGTTCTTGCCCAGGACCTGCCTTTCGTCGGGTTCTTCTATGCCATGATCCAGACTGTTGCGGAAAACATGTACCAGTGACTTGGTGAAATCTCGGTAATAATCACCATCCACCATTATATCGTCACCCATGATAGTCACCGGATAAACCTGTTTGCCCAGACGCAGGGCCAGCTTGTCTATGTAATCAGGGTAGGATTTCAGAAGATCTTTGAAAGACTTGTGGCGCAGATGCCGGATACGGGGCAGCAAGGCCTGGCATTGAGCGGGGTTCAAAAGTTTGGAGATTTCAGTCTCCAGTTCCCGCAGGCTATCCTCATTTACCGAACAGGTACCCTTACGCTGCAGAAGGTCCTGACCGGTAAGGCCCCGGATAACATCCAGATCTTTTTCCAGGTAATGATAGAGATCGAAATCACGCATGAAGCGGAGAAAGCTGTCCAGATTGTTATATTCCCGGCGGTTTTCTGTTATTATATTTTCCAACTGGTGCAGGGCTTCAACCACCTGAGATACATCGAATTGACTGAAATTGCCTTTAAAAGTATGGATGGCCCTCAATGTTTCCACAACAACTCCATTCAGGGTTTTTTCTCGAAGGACCAGCTCAGGCAGCTCACAATTGATAAAATAGTCAAAGTCCTCTATACACTGAACCAGATCATTATGGTTAACAATGGATTTCACCACCATGGAAAACATGTTTCTCTCATCGATCAACTGCTTTTGCAAGGCTCTTTTTTCAGTGATATCGGTCAGTATGACTAGAATCGAACCTTCACTTTCTCCAGGATTGTCAGCTACCTTTTTATATTCCATACTAATGTGTCTTTGGTTGATCAGGGCTTCCTCCGGCAAAAGGCTTAGATATAACCAGGATTTGTTGGCGTCGTGTTCCTTTAGTACCCGGCAAAAGACCTCATCCATAAAGCTTGCCTGCTCCGGATTTTCCGGATATATGAGCGAGGAGAGCTTCTTTCCCGCCGGCTGTCCATTGAGGATATCGATGCATTCCCGGCTGAATTCGGGCCATATAGCCAGATTCTCTCCGAAGGATAAAAAACCCTGTCCGACATTATTGAAGAGGTTCTCCAACTGCAGATTGGTTTGAGCCAGGACCTCGTTGCTGTAAGCCAGGTTCTGAGCCATTGCTTCCAGTTCCGCATTCTGTTTCTCCAGTTTTTGGTTCTGTTCTTCCTGCATGATGGCAGTATCTCGCAGTTTTTCCATGCTCTGCTGCAATGCATCTTCGGCTCGGATACGTTCGCCGATCTCGTTCTGCAGGGCCAGGGTCGGCCGCAGGTCGCGGGCCACCAGTACAAAGCAAACGACATCACCGAAATCATCAGCGATGGACGAAACAGATAAGTGGACCGGCACACATTGGTCATCGCAGGTCTTCAACTCGGTCTCCTGCTGCAGAGAATCGGGCTGCGGCTGCAGCTTCTGCATAATGGTCTTCAGCAGTTCCGGATCACAAGCGATCTTATCGATGCTGAAATAGAGCAGATTTTCTTTTTTAAATTGCAACAGGTCGCCGACTCGATGGTTTATTTCGATTATCTTTCCCCTCAGGTCCAGCATGATCAGGAGGTCATCTATACTGCGGACGATCTCGTTAGTGGCCACCACCGGGGTTACTATCATCAGGCGGTACTTGGTGATGGCGAACCACAGGCCGTATGCCCAGATCAACCATAGGACCACCGGTATTTTAGGAACGTCCACGAAGCCGATCACCGGCATCAACGACTCGTTAAGGAATGCCAGAAAAGTACCGGATATGGTGCAAAGGGCAACAGTATTAGCCAGTTGCTTCTCCCGGCGCAGGGTAGAAGTCTTGCCCCAGCGCCAGACCAGCACTACGGAAAGGGCGATATAGGTCACATAGTACGAAGTGAAAGCCCAATACCAATAGGTGTTACCGGAATTAAGAGGGCTCCAGCCAAAGCTGGCATGAAACAGGGCAGTTGCCGTAACTCCGTACGTCATGCCCATTGCCATAAAAACCAGCGGAGGGACATAGAGCAGGGGGCGCAATCTGGAGAAGGGCGAATATTCATGGTTTTCGATCAGCACCAGGGTGAAATGCAGGAGCAGAGTAGGCCCCATGCACCAGCCGGGGGCGGACAATCTAAACCACATCCAGGCTGAATCATAAGTAGGTGCCGGAAACATGAAGGCTATACAGAAAGCCCACCAGGCGCAGGCCAGGCAAAGTGCGATGAAGATACGGTTGAGCCGGGTGGATGGTTTCAGCCGAACTGCATATATGGCCAGGTATATATAGATTATGGAAGATACCAGGGTTATCAGCGAAACAGAACCCATTGCTCTCTAAGCCTCCTTGCTTCTTCCCTGATAATTCAGCATATCGGTGTCGAATTCCTGCCTGGCCATGACATGGGAATTCGCAATCGATCCAGGGGAAATTTTATTGCCGATGGCGGCGAAGTTTTTGACGTACCTCCGGCGAGTAAACGGACATGCGGTGCACTCGCCGGGTCATCTGATTGGCTGGCCAAGCCAGCCGCTCTTTCATGTAGCCAAACAGCGCAGGAGAGTCAGCAGGGTTTTTGACCTCGCCATGCGCCAGCAGCAGGGTCGATGCATTCAGGGCGGCGGCTTTGTCATAAGAAGCAGCCATCAGCTCGGGAAAGAGAACTGGCAGAGGCAGGCGGTTATCGCCGTGGACTTCACAGATCATGTCGGCGATATACAAAAACCCCGATTGATGGTGAAAGAAAATAAGATCGTGCAAGGTATGACCGGGGACATGAAAGGCTTGCCAGTCAGAAAAACCGGGCAGCGGATCTCCGTCTTCCAGGAAATGATCTGGATGCAGGATGCGTTTATAGCCCAGATACTGCCATTTGCGATGGTTGTGCCGGGCCACGATGAGCGCCATGTAACGATCGAGCATCTGCTGCAGAGCTCCCCCAAATCCTGCATACCACCGGTCGACCTGGCGGTGGGCAGCTATCGGAATGCCGTATTTCCTGCGCAGTACCACAGCACCACCGCAATGGTCGGGGTGCATATGGGAAACGGCTATAAGCCTGATATCCTGCAGGGGACGCTTTAACTCGTGCAGACAATAGTGTTCGATCAGAGGGACATCGTTATAACAGCCCGAGTCCAGCAGAAGCAGACCGTTGGGATATTCCACGAGAAAGATATTCTCGATATACCCGGTGACCCGGTGTATCTTAAAGGGGGCCGAGCTCATCAGCATCGCTCCTTATTTGAGTTGGGGAAGAGCCTGGATCAGAGCCGCAAATCAGCATGAATCAGTGGAACGAATCAGTGTTAATTATAATGATACTGCGTTCGTTTTTTTACCGCAATTGGATTTGCAGCGCTTGACATTTGATGACTGGATTATTAAAATAAACATATGAATATATGTTCATATGTTATGGAGGTAACGATATGATAGAGGAGATCAATGAAACCTGTGCCGAGAGCTGCATCCATGAGGATAAGGTCAGGGCTGTGCAGGCTGAGATGCCTGGAATGGAGATCATATATGCCCTGGCGGAAACCTTTAAGACCCTGGGGGATCCCACACGGCTTAAGCTGCTTTTTGCCCTGATGCAGCAGGAATTATGTGTATGTGATCTGGCCGCTTTGATCGAAGTCTCGGAATCCGCGGTATCTCATCAACTAAGGGTCCTGCGTGGCCAGAAGTTGGTCCGCTTCCGCCGTGAAGGCAAAAACCTCTATTACAGCCTGGATGACGAGCACGTCCGGACCTTGTTTGCCCAGGGACTGGACCATGTACGTGAGTAACCGGATAACCGGCAGAAGGAAGATGATCATATGTCTGGTATGTTAATTGATATGGATAAATTGATGGAGACCAGCCTGGTTCGCGTAGATGGGCTTGACTGCGCCGACTGCGCTGCCAAGTTGGAAAAGGCCGTACAGGGGGTTGTCGGAGTGGCCGAAGCAGAGTTGCTGCCGGGCAGCGGGGAATTGCGGTTCAAGTACGATCCTGCCCTTACCGGGGTACCTCAGGTGATCCGGACAGTTGAGAGCCTGGGTTATGCGATACGGGCAGAACATGCCCCGGTCGGCAATGACTGGATCCAGTCGGTCATCCGGCTGGAAGGACTGGACTGTGCCGATTGCGCGGCCAAATTGGAAAAACGGATCGGCCAGATAACCGGGGTCAGGGAAGCCCGCGTCAATTTTGCTGCCGGCAAACTGAACCTTAAGCACTATGATGTCCTGGAGGAAGTCATCGATGTAATTGATGTCATGGGATATCATGCGGTCACGGATGGGAGAAGCGCAAATGACGAAAAGATCCCGTTCTGGAAAAATAATCGTTACATGCAGTCTACCCTCATCTCCGGTGGGTTGCTGCTGCTGGCGGCGGCTTCAGAGCTTCTGCAGGCTGACCCTATTATCTGGCGTTCACTGTATGTTTTGGCGGTGTTGCTGGGCGGTTATCTTCCCGCCCGGGCAGGCTTGAATATACTTCTGAACGCCCGCGAACTGGATATGAACATCTTGATGAGCGTTGCCGTTTTGGGTGCATTGGGTCTGGGGCAGTATCAAGAAGCCGCTGTGGTAGTTTTTCTCTTTGCATTGGGCAATGCCATTCAGGCCCTTACCTTCGATCGTACCCGTAACTCGATCCGCTCTCTGATGGAACTGGCCCCGGCTGAGGCCATGGTGAAACGGGGAGAACAGGAAATGAAGCTACCGGTCGGGGAGATAAAACCTGGTGAGATCGTTATTATCAGACCCGGTGAGCGGATCGCGGTGGACGGTCTGGTGCAGCGGGGCCAATCCTCGGTAAACCAGGCGGCTATTACCGGCGAATCCATACCGGTCAGCAAGGTCGCGGGCGACAAGGTCTTTGCCGGGACCATCAATGAGCGGGGGATGCTGGAGGTAGAGGTGACCAGCCTGGCTCGGGACAACACCGTGGCCCGGATCATCGAACTGGTGGAAGAGGCTGAAGGGGAGAAGGCTCCGGCTGAACTGCTTATCGATCGTTTCGCCCGCTACTATACTCCAATAGTGATGGGTGTCGCCCTGCTGGTAGCAGTGGTGCCGCCGTGGCTTTTGGGCCTGTCCTGGCATAAATGGTTATATGAGGCCCTGGGTATGCTTCTGGTATCCTGTCCCTGTGCCCTGGTGATATCAACGCCGGTGGCCATCGTTGCCGCTATCGGCAGTGCTGCCCGCCGGGGAGTCCTGATCAAGGGCGGGGTCTATCTGGAAAAGACCGGGCAGGTCAGTGCCATGGCCTTTGACAAGACCGGTACTTTGACCCGCGGCCAGCCGGCAGTTACTGATATAATCCCGGCAGTCAGCGGCGACCAAAGAGATCACCTGACTATTGCCGCCTCTATCGAAGCCCGTTCGGAACACCCGCTGGGTCAGGCCATAGTAAGCTATGCCCGGAGACAGGGCACTCAAAATATGACCATCCATGATTTTGAAGCTGTACCCGGTCAGGGGGTACGGGCCAGTATAGAAGGAAAACTCTACTTGCTGGGCAGCCCGGGGTTTTTGGAACGATCGGGGGTTGACCTTTCCGGAATAGAAGCCATAATGAGCCATGCAGAAAAAACGGCCCGGAGTGTGGCCTTGCTGGCGGATGAACAGCGCTTGCTGGCCGGATTCATCGTGGGCGATGTCCTGAGGGAGGATTCAGCAGGGGCCATCGGCGTGCTTCATAAAGCCGGCATCCGTCATACCATAATGCTGACCGGGGATAATGAAGCGACAGCCCGATCGATCGCCGCCCAAACCGGAGTAGACGAATTCAGGGCAGGTCTGCTGCCGGAAGACAAAGTAGCCGCTGTTCGAGAATTGCTGCAAGAATACGGAACCGTCGCCATGGTTGGAGATGGTGTTAACGATGCCCCGGCCCTGGCACTATCAACTGTGGGGATAGCTATGGGTGCAGCCGGTACAGATGCTGCCCTGGAAACGGCCGATATAGCCCTGATGGGAGATGACCTGTTCCAGCTGGCCTATGCGATCAGACTCAGCCGCAAAGCATTGCGGATCATCAAGGAGAATATCGCGTTCTCCCTGATATTCAAGGCAGCGATACTCCTGCTGGTCATCCCGGGCTGGCTGACCCTGTGGCTGGCGGTGGTGGGGGATATGGGGACCACCTTGCTGGTCACCCTTAATGGAATCCGCTTACTGCGTGTCAAATAAAGCAAGGCACCGCTCCCGGTGCCTTGCTCAGACCGATGACAAAAGCGAGTATCTACGTTGTCGCAAAAAGTCCGCTCAATCAACGTACGCCAGTACGCCTCAATCACGGGCTTTTCGCACGCCTTGATCTCCACTTCCGTCATCGCCCTGTCATCTTGCCGACTTTTTTGACAATCTGAGCCACCGCCAGCGGTGGCTTTATTCATTTCTATTATCAGAATCAAAATCTCAACTATGTAAAAAATATAAAGGTATTTTAATTACCACATTGGGTATAGGAGAGGCTGGCAGAGCATCCTGTTTATTTTTGTATCATTAAAGATGCCGATTTTCGTCTTTATAGTTTTTTTACACTTTCCAGCCAGCTTCCATACAGATTATTTATACTTATCGGGATATACTTAATCCGCAGATAAGCAAGTAAAATCGGAGCTTTACAGATATCAGACATCGATCATACCAGTGACGAAAGAAGGTAATCATATTGATAAGACAGCTTGGCCGATTCGTTTTCGGCAAAAGTATGGCCAGCAGCCAGTTAGCAGCAGAAAAATTAAATGTCTTCTGGGGGATGCCCATCCTATCCAGTGACTCCATCTCCTCCGTGGCTTATGCCGTGGAAGAAATACTATTGGTACTGGTACCGGCCATTGGACTGGTCTCCTTCGTATGGATGCCCAGGATCGCTCTGGCTATCATAGCGTTACTGCTCATCCT
>JBLMZJ010000046.1:0-24008 GCA_050258735.1 Deltaproteobacteria bacterium
CGGAGCTAGCCAGGTCGGGAAAGCTCCGGCAAAGTGCTCGGTCAGTATGCCGATAAAACGCTCAATGCTGCCGAAGACCACACGGTGGATCATGACCGGACGATGTTTTTCGCCGTCTTCCCCAATATAATTCAGGTCAAATTTCTCCGGCATTTGAAAATCCAACTGGATGGTACCGCACTGCCAGGTACGGTCCAGCGAATCCTGCAGGTGGAAATCTATCTTTGGCCCGTAGAAAGCCCCGTCACCCTCATTGATCTTATAGGGCATGCCCTTCTCATCCAGGACCTGTCGCAGTGCATCGGTGGCTTTTTCCCAATCTTCATCCGAGCCCATGGAATCTTCCGGGCGGGTCGACAATTCAACGTGGTAAGGAAAGCCAAAGAGACTGTAAAACTTATCTACCAGATCCATGACACCCTTAATCTCGTCTTTGATTTGCTCGGGCAACATAAAAATATGGGCATCATCCTGGGTGAAGGCGCGTACCCGCATCAAGCCATGCAGAACTCCGGACATCTCATGGCGATGTACCAGACCCATCTCGCCCATACGCAATGGCAATTCCTTATAGCTGTGCAGGTTCTGCTTAAAAACCAGCATACCGCCAGGACAGTTCATGGGTTTAATGCAATAATCAACCTCATCAATGGTGGTAAAATACATGTTATCCTTATAATGATCCCAGTGACCGGACCTTTCCCACATCTCACGATTTAGAATGATAGGGGTCCGGATCTCCTGATATCCCGCCTTATGATGCTCCTCCCGCCAGAACTTCTCCAACTCATTACGCAGGATCATGCCCTTGGGCATAAATATGGGAAAACCCGGCCCCTCGTCCACCAGCACGAATAAGCCCAGTTCCCGTCCCAACCGACGGTGGTCGCGTTTCTTGGCCTCTTCTAATTTATGGAGATAATCATCCAGAGCTGCTTTCTTGGGAAACGAAGTAGCATATATCCTCTGCAGCATGGGATTCTTTTCACTGCCCCGCCAATAGGCTCCGGCCAGACTCATCAGCTTGTAAGCCTTGAGCAGCCCGGTAGACGGCAGATGGGGACCAGCGCAAAGGTCGATGAAATCGCCCTGCTGATAGAGGCTGATTACGGTATCCTCCGGCAGGTCCTGGATCAATTCAACCTTGAATTTCTCCCCCGCTTCCCGGAAAAAGGCCAGGGCTTCTTCCCGGCTTAGTTCCTTACGAATGAAGGGATGATCCTCCTTGATGATTTTGCCCATTTCCTCTTCGATCTGTGCGAAATCATCGGGGTTGAAGCTATGCTCGCTGTCAAAGTCATAATAAAAACCTTTATCTATCGCCGGACCAATGGCCAGCCGGGTATCCGGCCATAGACGTTTGACGGCCTGGGCCATAACGTGCGAGGAAGAATGCCGGTATACCTCTAAGGCTCTAGGATCATCCAGCCCCAGGAGTTCAAGTTCTCCGCCGGCAGTCAATTTTGTATTCAAATCGGTAAGGCGACCGTCCCAAAGTGCGATGGCTGTATTTTTCGCCAGTTTGGAACTGATATTTTCCGCCACCTGCATCAAGGTAACGCCCTCCGGGTATTCACGCACAGAACCGTCTTTTAGCTTAACCTGTATCATAGTAATACCTCCAGTATAATAATAGCGTCTCTCATTAGCGCATCAGCAGCAGGATCGCCACCTGCCCCAGGCCTATAATAAATCCCAATACCCCGCCCATGATCTCGATGAAGCGGATCTCGGGTGAAGATACCCCCAGTATCATATCTTCCAGCTGTTTGAGATCGAAGCCGTTGACCTTGTCTTCAACTATTTTCTTGATCTGGATCTCTTTCGTGAGATACTCCCGCCCGGATTCTATTACCTCATGGATAATATCCTCGGCTTCCTGCCGAATCACCTTTTCCAGGGTATCATTGATTATCTGCATCACCTTGCCGGGAATGATACGCGGCAGCATACCATTGAGTTTATCCCTGATCAGCCCAACCAGCTGGGCCACTATCTTTTCCCGCATCTCCGGTGTGTTTATCTTGTCAAAGATATCATCTACGCTCAGTAATTGTTGTTCAACCAGTTCACCCAGGGCAATAGCTACTTCGGCACGTCGTTTGGGCAGCAGGCCCCACAATTCGTAAAAGTACAGATTAACCGGTTGCCGTGGCAGGAAAAGCATCTTGACTGCCACTACATTGGTAAGATAGCCGATGAAGGTACTGATAAAGAGCGAAGACACTATTTTCCAAACCATTAGATCCACCCAGTTTCATCTTTAAAGCTTCGTTACCATAAGAATATATCAAATTCTCTATGTAATCGCAAAAGATAAATAAGCATGCAAACAAAAGATGCCCGTGGATAGTTCCTCCCGGACACCCTGCTTTCAATGCTTAGTTTATCATAGTATCAGTTATGCAGGGGTTTGACTCCGCTCCCGTCACACTTTTCGCATCCCCGGCACTCACTTATCCTCTCCTTGAATACCTTGCGGATCATCTGTACTGATTCGGTGTTGGGCAGGCTGGAGCTATTGTGCAGTATGATGCGCTTGGGAGCTATGGTTATCAAAATACTTACCAGCACATCATCCAGATTGATTTCCTCCATCAACATATCATCCAGATAATAATTCATGAACTGCTCATCGATCTGACTGCCTTCCCCATCCCAGAGGCAGAATACCCCGCCGTCCCCCAGCATAAGGTTGACCTCCTTGATCCGGGAGTCCTGGGTATCTACGAAATAGCGCAAAAGATTCACAAAATCGTTGTATTCTTTCTGGGTCCTCATCTCTTCGCAGGCTAATTCGACGGAGAATTTCATTTCATTAATATAATCCCGCAGATAAAAGGTCACAAAACCTTCAACTACGATCTGGTGATTCTCGCGCATGAAATCAAAGAGCCGATGAGCTATGCGGTTCTTACGGCCATAATTCATAATAAGATTCAGACTGTCGTTTTCATGGCATTTACGCATCAAACTGCTGGATTTCTCAAATACCTGCTGCCTATCCTCAATAGAGGTGCCCCGGCAGTTTCGGACTATCTCCTTCCATAAAAACTCGGCTTCCCACTTGTTTATTATATGATCTGCCAGTATCTCGGCCAGTTGGTGCTTGAATATATATACAATGTCTTCATCGCGAAAGACCCCGGTCTCATGCCCACCCTGCAGCTTGACCTCGACCACAATGGATTCGCTTTCCTCGATCCCGCTGGTAACGACTGAAAACATATAGCCCCGTTGGGTTATCCATTGCAGACGTTGGTTAAGATCACTCAGGAAAGGCTCGTAATGGTTGTCACTGGCCGTGATGATTTGTATTTCATAGGTCATAAGCGGCCTCCAAGCGCAAATTTAATATATTATATGTCAGGCCGATTTTCATTATTCAGTAGCCTGAGTACGCCTCATCAAGGCCGTGGCCGCATTTGATAGATTCTGGTATGAACTTGGAATTAGCTATGCTATTATTGGTATATTATTACTTTTCCGAGGGGGATTTGCGGATGGCTGACATCAAGTTTGAAATCAAACAAAGCATCGGTGTCCTGTCGCAGGGATCAAAAGGCTGGCAGAAAGAGGTGAATCTGATCAGTTGGAATGACCGGAAACCTAAACTGGATATCAGAGAGTGGGGCCCAGAACACGAAAGAATGGGAAAGGGCGTTACGCTGAACCTGGAAGAAGCCAGATCATTGTTAGGATTTTTAATGAAGGCAGATCTTGACAACCTGGGAATCGATTAGATTTTTATCGATCCCATATTCGCAGAGTATCTCCCAACCTGGTCTTGCTGCGTTCGATCTGTCCTTCCGGCAATTCAATTGCACACCAGGCATTTTTTATTACCGGGCC
This sequence comes from Deltaproteobacteria bacterium, assembly GCA_050258735.1. Classification (GTDB taxonomy): domain Bacteria; phylum Bacillota; class Syntrophomonadia; order Syntrophomonadales; family Syntrophomonadaceae; genus Syntrophomonas_A. Next base: position 3,853 of record JBLMZJ010000046.1, read on the forward strand.
GATAGAACCTGGCTTCATACTCTCTATGGTATGGACCACTCTTCCTGATCTATCAAGGAATACTACATCTATTACAAATCTCATTCCGATACAATGCACCGCGCTGCAAGGGGTAAGCACCAGCGCTTCTCCCTGAAGCATCCCTTTCTTACCCAGCAGTCCTTGTAAACGTTTGAAGAACGAAGCTGCTCGGACAGCGGCATTAGCCAGGGTAAAACCTGTATCAAGATTAATGATGATAATATGGCCGGTCATATTCTTGCCTCCCGTTCAAAAAGCATCCATGAGCTGAATGACTGCAGGGCCCAGCAATACGATCAAGATGGTGGGAAATATGAATAACAGCAGCGGCAGGAGTATCTTGACTGGTGCCTTCTGGGCTTGTTCCTCAGCTTTCATACGCCGGTTGTTTCTTACCTGACGTGACTGCAGTCGCAGAACATTGGTTATACTGACCCCCAGTTGATCCGCCTGAATGATGGAAGCCAAAAAAGTGCTGACATCATCTACATTTACCCGGTCTGCCATATCCCGCAAGGCCTCCCGACGGGGTTTGCCCAGATTCAATTCTTGAAGGCTGCGTTCGAATTCATCGCTCAAAGGCCCCTGGGATTTTTCACAAACCTTTTGCAGTGCTCCATCAAAACCAAGACCAGCCTCGACACTGACAGATATGAGATCCAGTATATCGGGCAGACTGCGCAGGATCGTTTCACGACGAGCCTTCTCCTGTCCTTTTAAATATATTTCCGGTATAAGAAAACCCAGAAAGATCAGGACAACAAAACCAGTCGGGCTACCGGTCGACAATCCGATCAAAGCGCATATCCCCAGGATGGCGTATTTGAATAGAAGAAATGTCGCAGCCTCCATATTGTGTGGATTACCCGCATTCTTCAGTCTCTGTTCATAGATTTCCTGTTGATTTCGTGGCATTTTCCCGGCAAGCTTTAAAAGTGAAGGCAATATCATGGCCTTTACCCGTTGCTTTAATGGCTTTTGCAGTTCCGGAGGAAGAATGTCAGGAGCAGTTTCACTATTAATAGCTTCCAAGCGGACATTCAGCGTAATCTGCTGACGTTTCAGAGTATAAATGATTCCCAATATCAGCGCTGTTACTGTAACCGAAGCCAGAATGAGCAGTACGTATTCCATTGCTAACGCTCCCTTACCAATCGATATCAGTTATTTTGTTGATCAATATAAAGCCTATTATTTCAAGAACGACTGCAGTTCCTAGCATAACTATCCCCCGAATATCACGTATCATAACATTGAAATAATCAGGATTTATGAGCAGCATCACCGCTATCAGCACCAGTGGCAGCAGACCGATAATCAGACCAGACAGGCGCCCCTGAGCAGTGAGAACCATGATCTCGCGTTTGATTCTGGATCTCTCGCGGATAGTACCGGATATATTTTCGAGTATCTCAGCCAAATTTCCGCCTACCTGCCGTTGTATGATAATTCCGGTAATGATCATATCCAAATCATCACTGCCTACCCGCTTTCCCAGATTCAAAAGGGCTTCTTCATGACTGCAGCCCAGGTTCATCTCCCGCAAAGTCCAGGCAAATTCAGATGCAATGGGGTCAGGCAGTTCCTTCTTCACTGAGTCCATGGCCTGTTGAAAGCCAAATCCGGCGCGAAGCCCGTTGGCCATAGTCACCAGCGCATCGCACAATTGACCGTTTAACGCCTGCAGACGGGCATCCTGTTTCTTCTTCAGATAAATACGCGGCAAGATGATACCCAGCAGCATTCCTATAGGAACGGCCCAGGGGCTAAAGGTCAACAGGTACATAACAATGGGCAGCAACACTATCGACAACAGCCAAATAGTCAGGTACTCCTCACCCTTCAGAAGGATACCTGCCCGCAGCAAACGGAATTGCAATTCCGGGGTCACGGACCTGGCAGCAAAAATCCGGGATAGTGGGGAGATGGCTTTTTTTATCAGGCGCTGCCCCCTCACAGTACCCTCCGGTTCCGATACCTTTTCTTCCAATGCTGCCAATCTGGCTTGATAGGTTTCGTATCGGGAGAAAGATTTGATCACGGCCATTGCTACACTGGTCGTCAACCCAAAACCAGCCAGACATAATATCAGTTCCATTTCGCCCCTCCTCTCGTTATGCTTGAGAATTGAAATATTCCACCGGCAGGCTTATTCCCCGGGCGGCCAGCCTTTCCCGGCATTTGGGTATCAAACCGGTAGCATGATGACGGCCTTTGACCCTGCCCCGTTCATCAAGTCCAGCTTGTTCAAATAGAAAAAGATCCTGCAGAGTGATCACCTCACCCTCCATGCCTAAAACTTCAGTGATCTGTGTGATTTTACGCGAGCCATCCTGCAGACGGCTCTGGTGCACGATCAAATCGACCGCTGAGGCTATCTGTTCGCGGATGGCCCGGACCGGCAATTCCATACCCGCCATCAGCACCATGGTTTCCAGCCGGGATATCATATCCCGGGGAGAATTCGAGTGCCCGGTGGTCAGAGAACCATCATGTCCCGTATTCATGGCCTGCAGCATATCCAGAGCTTCCCCGCCCCGTACCTCACCTACTACCATACGGTCGGGCCTCATCCTGAGCGAGTTTCTTACCAATTCCCGGATACCGATTTCACCCTTGCCGTCTATATTGGGCGGCCGGGTCTCAAGGGATATCACATGTTCCTGATTCAAGTCAAGTTCTGCTGAATCTTCGATTGTTATGATACGATCATCACTGGGAATAAAAGACGAAATTATATTTAAGGTACTGGTTTTACCGGCCCCGGTGCCTCCAGAGACTACGATATTTAACCTCCCTTTTACACAGGCCTCCAGAAATTTAGCCATCGGCAGGGTAAGCGTATTGTTCCTGATCAGGTCTTCCACCCCAAGAAGATGTGAGGAAAATTTTCTGATGGTCAGCACACAACCGTTCAGAGCCAGGGGCGGTATTATAGCATTCACCCGGGACCCATCGGGTAGGCGGGCATCAACCATAGGCATACTCTCATCGATCCTGCGCCCCAACGGAGAGATGATCCTTTCGATCACTGCCAGCAGGTGGGAATTATCACGAAAACAGGTTCTGGTCAGCTGCAGTTTGCCCTGTTTCTCGACATATACCTGTTCCGGACCGTTCACCATGATCTCCGAGACACTCTCATCTCTTAACAAGGGAGTGATCGGGCCAAAGCCCATGACCTCATCCAGGACCAGGGTGATTATCTCTTCCCGGTCATTCCGGTTGATATAGGATCCTTCATTATCCATTATGGTTTCGGCCATCTGTCGTATCCCTGCTTCCATGCTGCCCTCAGTCGGATTCCCTTTGGCAGCATGGGGATAGTCATTACCTATTTCTTTGATGACTTCACGATGAATAGCGTAAACCAGGTCCTGAAAACGCCCCGGCGGGCTTTCATTTAAAGAAACAATTGCCGCACCAGGGCTGTTGCCATTGTTTTGCAGCTTGCTCAGTAAAGACATTTTCATCCTTCATCCACCACCTTCATTACCGATAGAATGCCTCGAGAAATCGGGGCACGGGGGCTCATCTTAACGAAGGGTATCCCCTGGTTTATCGAATTGACTACAAGTTTGCCGTCACTGGGCACTTCAGCCCTGACCCGTAATCCGAGCACCCGTTCCACGTCTTCAGGTTCGATACCGGCTACCCCTGACGAACGATTGAGTACCAGCCGAGCTCGGTCCAACAACTGCAGGGAGCGCAGGATCTCGATCCCTTTTTTGATGTTCTTGATGGCTGGCAACTCCAGAGTGATCACCAGTAATATAAGATCAGATGATTCCAGGGCAACAATGGTCGTATCATCAATAAATGAAGGAGTATCCACAAAGGTAAAATCAAAAACCTGCCGGGAGAGTGCAAGCATGTTCTTTACATGCATCGGGGTAACCAGTTCGGCTAATTCAGGTTTGTTAGGAGCCGCCAGTATCTGTACCCCGTTCCTCTCGTAGACGTATTGTTCCAACAGATCAACATTCGGTTCATCGATTTCCTGAGCAAGTTCGGCTAAAGTTTTGCGTGGATTGAGGTTCATCATTATGCTTATGTCTCCGAACTGGATGTCCAAATCGACCAGTCCCACCCGGCTGCGGTATTCCCTGGCCGCCGTGACCGCCAGGTTGGTGCAGATTACGCTCTTGCCCACACCGCCTTTAGTCCCGAAAATACTGATTATCTGGTTGGCACTGCTAACCTGTTTCCTGGGTTGTTCGCTCTCCGGATTCCTCGCGGGAAGCTTGCTGCCCAGTTCCGCCACCTGTCTCACCGCCCGATGTATCTCCAGAGGAGATACTGGTTTGACCAGGTACTCTCTGGCGCCGGCGAGCATGGCTCGCTTGATCGAATCTATCTCATCATTCAAAGAAATGATGATCACTGAGACACGGGGATAGTGAAGAGTGATATAGCGAGTGGTTTCCAACCCATCGATTTCGGGCAGGTTAAGATCCATGATAACCACCTGCGGCTCCATGCTTTTGATCTGATCGATCACTTCAGCCCCATTGACAGCCTCGGCAACTATGTCGATACTGTCGTCAAGTTCAAGTAACTCTTTGATGGTATTTCTGGAACGTTCATTATGGTCGGCCAGAATCAGCTTGATCTTTCTCATAATCATACCTTCCTGCCTCCGGTCATGACCCGGCCGTTCCCAGCAGATTCCTGATCTGGAAAGGCGGCAGGGCTTTGGTCGACTTATCTACCGGTGAACGCAGGAGCAGCCTGAGGTTGCCCCGCTCAGAAGCCATGATCAGAGGGAGTGCATCTTCGACCTTTACTGCCAGGGTCAATGACTTGCTGCCGGCACTTTTCTTTTTATCTGCCAGTTCAAGGTTTTCGCCTACTGCCAGTACTTCTATGTTCTGCAAGGTCAGAATACTAAAAGGTCTGGCATTCCCACTGCCCTGCTCATCAGTCGGAACGTCGATGGTCGCAACTATATCGACCCGGTCGCCGGCCTTTATATACCCGGCCACACCACTGATGCTGTCAATAGCGATCGATACTGCTCTTTTCTCCGGCGGGACTGCATATGAGAGCCTTTCACTCTTGTCGGCCGAAGACACCAGCCGGGACATAAGCACTTGTTCTCCGGCCAGAATATCTGCTGCAGCGGTTTTTCCGAGCACACTTTCTATCTGGTGGGGAACGGTGGCATTAACATATTGGGCTGGTATGGCAGCAAGTTTCACCTGACTTCGGGTTATCAAGGTATCCCGATTTATCCTCTCCCGTGCTACCACCACCTGTACCAGATTATGCGGACTATAGCTGGCCTTCAGATCAGTGATATACCGATAGGCGAGCATAGCCGTGACCAGACCGCATACCACGGCTATAAACCAATACTTCCTGCTTCCCTTCAACACCTGAATTCCCCCTAATCAATAAAACAAGGCCCGTTGCCTATTCAGACAGCTTTGCTTCATATAAACCAAAATCTTCCGCACTGTCATTGCCGCTTCCCGGTATGACATAACTAATAAACGATCCCTGTATTTCATTTTCGTTTCCGTTTCCAACGTACTGGTCTACTAAAAAAGCCCCGAAACCTACCACCCGGACACTGAAAACGTGTCCCCCATAGTCGATCTCCTCTATATCGATAATTGGGATTATCAGGATACGAGGGCACCCATCCTCATAATTAAAGATTGAACAGTAGGGTGTATGGTGGCACTGACTGATCCTGTCCTCGATCCCTTGCTTAGTCGGCCCCGACATATTACCTGCTTCGATCTGGATCACATCACCAATTTTGACCTGTCCACCATAGCCGTGTCTAACATTATCCAGATAGACACTCGCGCCAGTCCCTCCCAGACTCAGTGCACCAAACCATCCCGCATAGAAGTTCTCTCCCGCACCTTCCTTAAGAACCACTACATCCCCAAAATTATAATCGTAATCCAATACTCCGAAGGGAGCTACACCGTTAACTGAGGCTATCGGGCTTACATGAGCACGAGCCGCTGCCCGCACATTGGCCCGATCGACTCCCAAGACCCGGGCGAATAACATCCCCACCCTTCGTTCTGCGTTGCCACTTATCGAGCGGTAATCAGAACTTACCGCAAAGTCGGCTTCGCCTTCCTGCATACCGTTCAACTCTGCATACTGCCTGGCCGTATCCAGGGCCCGCTGCGGGTCGGCAGGCAGTTCCTGAGCACCAGCTAAAACAGCGCTGTCCAAACTGTTCTCCAATCTGCCCTGGTTCATAAATATTAGGCCAGCGTCTGTCACCAGCGCGGTAAACCCGGCTAAAAACACCATGGCGATTGCCATCAATACAGCAACTGTTCCCTTTTGTGATTTAAATATTTTCAGACCGGAGCTCATACTTATAACCTCCTGCGCCACTTATTCGATCCGCATATCACATTTGGCGCTGATGGGAACCGGGTTGGGCAATATATGCGAAAAAACCGGTGTCATAAGATCGACTGTATAATCGACCTGGATATCCAGGGGCTCGCCCTTATGGCGATCTGTAAATGCTGGATTTACATATACGACTATGCGTTCTTCGTCCAACCAGGCCCTCTCCGACAGTAACAGGTCCTCGATCTCCAGGTCATTATGTCCCACGACGCCGTACCTGGCACCTTCTCGGGCCAGATTGTTTATCACCATGTAAGCCCCGAGGATACGCCCAAACTCACAGATACCAACTAAAAGCAAAAGCAGCACTGGTATGACCAGAGCCATTTCAACCAGAGCCTGCCCCCTCTCTCTCCTGATAAAGCCTCTCATTCCAGCCAATGTAGTCACCAGCCTTTGAAATAACTCGTCAAAACCCCCAGGGCGATCGCCAGGGCATAGGGATAATAAATACTGAATTCTTTTCTGCTGACAACATCGCCAAATGAACCAGTGCCCATTCCAGCCAAAAGTAAACCTCGCCCCAGGCGTTGGATAGTAGCCAGCAGTTGGCCTTTGATCAATAGCAGGACTATCGCCATGACCCCACCCCACAAGGCCATCCATAGAAAAACACTTACCGCAAAGCTGCTGCCTTTGAATGCTCCAATAACTCCCAAGAGTTTGATATCACCAGCTCCCATGCCTCCAAGCATAAAGGGGACCAGCAAAAGGGCCAGACCTACTCCCAATCCTTTGAACCCAAATACCAAACCAGGAATACCCTGAGTGTAATAGTGATATGATAAAGCGATAAGCAGTCCCCCACCGGTAATCAAATTGGGGATACGTCTGTATCTCAGGTCCGTATATACCGTTATAGCTATCAACGCAACAAGACAACCATCCAGATACATAACCATCTCCCTCTCGATTGGCCAGCAGTTGGCTTTCCAATAATACTTCAGTAAAAATAAGCCCTACTTGATCAAGTAGGGCTTCTTGCCGCAATCTCTACGGCAATATTTTGTCAAAAAGCCCGGTCAGCCTGCCTCCCAATGCAGTTATAGCTACCATTACCACTACTGCAATACCCGCCAGAATCAATCCATACTCGGCCATCCCCTGACCTTCTTCATTGATAACCAATCTTTTTACTACCTCTAACATTTATGGCCACCTCCTGATTCTTTTAGCAAAGGTCTCTTTGCCTGGTTACAGCATAACGTGAAATCTTCGACAAATTAATCCACTATATGACACATTTTATCTAATAAATATTTCGTGATATTTTGTTAGGATCATCGTCCTATTTTGTTGATCTATTTAGGACTTTTTGTCTATTCCAAATCTAATAATACACTGATAAAAAAACAGCGGAGCATTATATAACTCCGCTGTTTAGTGGTTCTTTTTCGATTAGGATCATTTAACTGCAACAATACATCCCGCCTGGTCATTGACCACTGAATTGACCAGCCCGGATACCGGATAAGACACCAGATCGTCTACCGGCCTAAAAGCTGACAACCAGTCTCTGATATCCCGCCCGGTCATGTTCATCGTGTCACCCAGCCATTGTCCTTCCATCTCAGGCGGTAGTATAAACGGCATTCGTTCATGCAATTTGCTGACTGCAGGTGCTGCATCGGTCGTGACTATAGTAAAACTGGTCAGCTTTTTGCCATCGGCACCAATCCATTCGTCCCACAGCCCGGCCAAGCCGAATACTTCACGTGAGGATAGAATGATCCGGTGGGGATGCTTCTCCCTGCCAATCTTCTGCCACTCATAATAACCATCCGCTGGCACCAGGCAACGCTTGCATCGCAGCAGATGTTTAAATGCCGGTTTCTCATGCAGGGTTTCCCAGCGGGCATTGATCAAGCGTGAACCGATCGAACTCTCTTTCGCCCAAAAGGGAACCAGTCCCCATTTCATGAGATGCATTTCATTCCGTCCTCGATTATTGATGATGATTGGAGCCATTTGCTGGGGGGCCATATTATAACGCGGCCCCACTGACTTCTGTATCACAATGCATCCGAAACGGTCAGATAATTCATCCGTATCTACAGTAATGGTATAACGCCCGCACATACTACCCCTCTATTCTAATTGGTTTGCACCTGTCCGATCTTGCCATAGGTCTTACTGACATCCTTGACCGTCATGTTTACCCGATCACCGAGGATCTTGCGCAGGTTAGGAAGTTCCCGCCGCGGAATGATTATGGTCAGATCCAGTCGTTCGGTACCGTTGATCCCCTGCCCCCGGTAGGTGGTAACCGAGTAGCCCATTTCACGCAGGATGTCCGCCAGAGCAACTCCCTCCCGAGGATGTTTATAGATATTGATCTCGAGGATTCCCAGAGCCAGTTTCCTTTCTATGTGGGTGCCCCAGTAGACACCGCACAGACGGCCAGAGGCAAAGGCCAGGATACATAAGATCCCTGAAAAATCAGCGATGAATTTCAAAGTGATGGCACAGACCAGTGCATCGATAAAGGTCGTAAAATATACTGCCCGGCTTACCGCACCCTTGGTCAGCAGTATGGTTTTCAGATTACCCAGCGTGGTGCTGACCGCATTCAAGGCAAAAATGACAGCCAGATCGAACATAAGGGCTTGATTGGCCTGCAGCAATGAGCATGCACTATCCCTTACCATGCTTATTTCCTTAATGATACTATAGACAACCATCATCTTCACCTCCCTAAAAATTAAGAACCGCCAGCAATCAATATATTATCGATGCGCTGGTCGGCCCGTGTTTCACAGATTCATTTGGAACACTCTGATTTAATGGCTTTTTATCTTGCGCCCTTTCCATAATACTCCCGATAGATAACAGACGTTACCTGGCAGAGTTTGGTTCCAATTATTTATATATGCCGGTCTCGAAAATGAATAGGCCGGTATTTCTACCGGCCGCACTTAGTCTACAGAATCTACTATTCTTGAGGTCTATCATTTGGCTGCTTATCCGGCTTGACCTTCAATCCGACCGGGTAGTTGACTATTAGTATGACTTTATTGCAGGGTTTTGAGTTCACAGCGCCTCTATTACTGTGGCCATGGCAGGACCACCTCCGGCACAAAGAGTAGCGCAGCCAAATTGCTTTTTCGTCCGGCCCATCTCGTTCATCAGCGTTAAGATCAGCCGAGCTCCCGTCATGCCTACCGGATGCCCCAAGGCAACACCTGAACCCAGAACATTGATCTTATCCACGTCTATCTGCAGTTCCCGGTTGCAGGCGATGACCTGAGCCGCAAAGGCTTCGTTGATCTCCCATAGTTCTATATCATTTATACTCATATTCGCCAGCTTCAAGGCCCGGCGGACAGCAGGCACCACCCCTATACCCATGACCGAAGGGTCAACCGATGCTGAGGCAGTCGATATTATTCGTGCCAGCGGCTTGAGCCCGAGCTCCCGGGCCTTGTCTGCTGCCATTAGAATGAGGGCGCATCCTCCGTCATTTATGGAAGAAGCATTACCCGCAGTTATGATCCCTTCCTTCTTGAAGGCCGGCTTCAGTTTAGCTAAATTCTCCATGGTAGTATAGGGATTGGGATGCTCATCAGTGTCAAAAACCTGCATTCCCTTATTGGTTTTGATCCCAACCGGCACAATTTCTTCCTGGAATTTTCCTTCGGAAATGGCTCTGCAGGCACGCTGGTTGCTCATCATAGCCCATTCATCTGCTTCCTGGCGGGTAATGGTGAACATATCGACCAGGTTTTCTGCGGTAACACCAGCATGATAATTATAAAAGGGATCAATGAAGGCATCATACATCATGCTGTCTTCCAATGTCTCAGGGCCCATACGGTAACCCTTGCGCGCATTTAGGAGCAGAAAAGGAATATTAGTCATACTCTCGTTTCCAACTGCAGCACCGATATCGATCTTGCCCAGCATGATTTCCTGAGAGATTATCTCGGTTGCCCTCATGGAGGAGGGGCACTGCTGATTGATGGTTACTGAGACTGTATCCACCGGACAACCGGCATGGATGGTAACCTGCCGGCTGGGGTTTCCCTTGCAACCCGCCTGGTAGACATGCCCGGCTGCAACTTCCTCGACCTGTGAGGGTTCAATGCCTGCTTTTTCAATAGCAGCCTTTAAGGCGATGGTTCCTAATTGAACCGCACTGAATTCTTTTAGTGTACCCAAAAAGTTGCCTATCGGGGTCCTTGCCCCACCGACGATCACTACCTCTCGCATCATTACTCCCCCTAATAAATTTCTATCTATATTGCTATAATCATCGAAAGCTATAATCATTCACTTCAATACAGATGAATTATTTATATAAGCCCGAGGACCAATTGCGAGTCATAAATCACTATGTCTCAGCCCCTTCTGGTAATTCTCATACTTTTTATATACAAAATCTCGATCCACAATGATATTATAATAAAGGCAATTATGTTAGATGGTTTGAAGAGCGGGTGCCGGCTAAACTCAGGTATTTCCTTGACTTTTCATTAGACATTCTCGGTATTAAAGTACAATATTATAAAAAAGTACAGGGGGCAGATTTATGGAAAAAACTCAGGCAAAAGAATCATTATTGAAGAAGCAGCTTATCCTGGCTCTAATCATCGTTGTATTGATTTCTGCGGCTTCGATAGCCTATAGTTTGCATAAATCCAAATGGAGCCAAGATGAAGTTACCATTGATAATATTAAAACTGCTCTTTCCGATAAGAGAAACGGGGCGTCTCCCAAGGCAATGGACATTGGTTTCCCTGAAGATATAACCAGGATAGAGATGGAAGATCAAAAGATCTATATCTATTACAAAATGAAAACCTACCGTGACGATACTGATTTGGTAAAGAAAGCAGGCGGAACAGCTATTTATGCCGGTAGTATCCTTTACGAAAATCCTGCAGTGGAAAACGTTGAGCTATTAACTGAGATCAACGTGCCTGATAAAGGCGTGGAGAACGTAGTCAATATAGAACTAAACCGTGGTATGGCAAACCAGGTTGACTGGAAAGGCCTGGCACTTACCCATGATAGCGATCCGGCAAACATTTACCGAATGTATCCCGATCATTATATTGCCCCCTTTATCAGATCTAAAATAGACAAAGGTAAGATTCTTTTACCCCCTATCTAAACAAAAAGCCGGGTTTGACCCGGCTTTTTTATTTGCCGCGTTGTTCCCGAAACTCTCAAACGTTTCAACACCGCAACTCATTTACCTTGGGGTTGCTTTCTTTCGTTGCCTACCAGGAGCAAGGATTACTTGCTATTTAGCCGAGTTGAAATCATAATTAAATTGATAAGATGGTCTATTCAAAGGTATTAACTGATGCCATAAATACCCTATACAGACGCCTGAGCTATTTTACTGGATCATTCTATACAGGGACAGAAGATACGTCATAATGGGAGGGTCAAGATGACGCGGACCAGTTTTATTCCTAATGCATGGCTGAATCCTATTGAAAACGTGTTGGACAGTTTTGACGGCGCTATCGTAATCGACAAAACTGGTAAAGTCGTCATAATTACTGAGAAGTATGCCGACTTAGCGGGGCTTAATAAGGCAGATGTATTGGGTTCGCAGATCAATGAGTATTTCCCGACCAGCCGAATGATGGAGGTAGTCCGAACTGGCAAACCCATCCTTGCCGATTTGTGGGAAGTCAACGGAGTGACCGTGTTCGTTTCGCGTATGCCTCTTACCTGGAACGGTCAGATCGTTGGTGCCTTTGGAGTCAGTGTTTTCCGATATGTCAATGAGGCCAAAGACTTTGCCCAGCGCCTGAACAATCTCGACCTTGAACTGCAATACTATAAAACCCAGGTTCGCAAGTTATCCGGCGCCCGCTACTCATTCGATGCTATAGTCGGATCCAGCCCTGCAATATCTGAGGCCAAAAACTATGCCATGCAGGTGGCCCGCACCCGCGCAACCGTTCTACTGGTCGGCGAAACCGGAACCGGCAAAGAACTGTTTGCCCATGCCATTCACCAGGAAAGTCCGCGCCGTGAACGTCCTTTCGTACGCGTCAACTGTGCCGGCATCCCGGAAAACCTTGCCGAATCAGAATTGTTTGGTTATGAAGACGGAGCTTTTACTGGTGCACGTAAGGGCGGTAAACCGGGCAAATTTGAAATAGCACATGGGGGAACCATTTTCCTTGATGAAATAAACGAATTGCCTTATCATGTTCAGGCCAAGTTATTGCGGGTACTCTCGGACGGAGAGATAGAACGAGTGGGTTCCACCGAGATAAACCTGATAGATACGCGTATCATCAGCGCAACCAATATCGATTTAAGGTTGGCAGTGCAGAATAATCTTTTTCGACAGGACCTTTTTTACCGGCTCAATGTAAATATAATAAGGATACCTTCACTGCGTGAACGCCGCGGTGATATTCCCCTGCTTTGCGATTACTTTCTTGACCAGTGCAATGAGGAGCTGGGGACCGATATCTCGGGGCTGGAAGATGATGTACTGGACTTTTTCAACAATTATGATTGGCCCGGCAATGTCAGAGAATTAAAGAATACTATCGAGCGCATGTGCATCCAAGCCCGCCGCGGACCGCTGCAGGTCAGCTACTTGCCTCGTACTATCCTGCGTGCTTCGGGTGAACTGCTGCCGCAAGTCAACCTGAGCTGGGAAGCTCAGATGAATGCTGCTGAAAAGGATCTGCTGCTAAAAGCGCTCCAGATCACCCACGGCAATCGGACCCAGGCTGCCCGTTTGCTTGGAATCCACCGCACCTCACTATATTCCAAAATGAAAAAACACAAACTTCTGGATTTCCCTGGTTAAGCTGCTATTTCTAGGTGTTGCGAATGCGGTTCAACACTGTTGCGGAATCCATGCAGGGTCTTGGTTTTATGCCCCTGAGAAAAAGTGCGCCGTTACGGCGCTTTTATATTTTGTGACTTCCCCACCCCTTTCCCGGTGATGCGAAACCTCGACACAAATAATGCCGGCACCGTTAAATCGCCGCAAATAATGCTGGCACGATATTTGCTGTTATATGATTGAGCGCTTCAATCGAAGGGGGGTTAAGACAAGGATCTTAGCACTAGTAAGCAACAGAGAGAAAAAAAGGGGGAAAGTTCATGTCCTACGAGAAAGAATATAAAGAAAAATTAGTCTCGGCTGATGAAGCCGTAAAGGTAGTAAAATCAGATACATTTATTGACTGGGGCTTTTTTAACGGAAAACCTGTGCTGCTCGACCAGGCCCTGGCCAAGCGCCACGAAGAGCTCCGCAACGTTGGAATCTACACCGCGGTTAGTATCCCCCCCATCCCTGAAATCTGCAAATATCCAGAGAGTTTTATCTACCATGACTGGCAATGGAGCAAGGTCACCCGTATGATCAAACAACAAGTGCCGGTATATTATTCGCCGATATTATACCATCAAGCCCAACACTGGTACCGTAATCAGTTGGTCCCACACAAGAGTGTGGCTATGATCCGGGTTGCGCCCATGGACAACTATGGATATTTCAACATCGGTCCGCAGAATTCGGAATCGCTGTCCAAATGTGAAACAGCCGATTATGTCATCGTCGAGGTGCTGAAGTCGATGCCGGTTTGTCTGGGTGGTGAGCAGGAGGCGATCCACATCTCCCTGGTCGACAAAATCGTTGAAGCTCCGGATGATCATGCTCTGCCTAGTCTGCCGGGAGCAGAGCCTAGCGAAACCGATGCCAATATAGCTAATCATATAATGGAATATATTCATGATGGCTGCTGTGTCCAGCTAGGTATCGGCGGTATGCCGAACGCAGTGGGCAAGCAGATCGCCGCCTCTGATCTTAAGAATCTGGGCGGTCACACTGAAATGTTCGTCGATGCCTATGTAGATATGATCGAATCCGGGCGTATGAACGGCGCCATGAAAGAGATCGATCGCCGCAGCGTCAGTTACACCTTTGCCCTGGGCAGCAGCCGGATGTATGAGTATATGCATAACAATCCGGGTCTTTCTTCATACCCGGTTGATTACACCAATGATCCGCGCATTATAAGCAAGCTGTCCAATTTTGTATCGATCAACAATGCGGTGCAGGTAGACCTGTACACCCAGGTAAATGCGGAAAGCGAAGGCTTCAAACAGATATCCGGTAACGGCGGGATGTGGGACTTTGTACTGGGTTCACAATGGTCGCAGGGAGGCCAAAGTTTCATTTGTCTGGCATCGACCTACAAGGACAGCAGCGGGAAGCTGCAATCACGCATTGTTCCGACCTTCACGCCCGGTTCTATCACCACGATCCCGCGTCAGATGGTGGACTACATCGTAACCGAGTACGGTGCTGAACAGATACGCGGCAAGTCGACCTGGCAGAGGGCCGAGAAGATAATTGGTCTGGCCCATCCTGATTTCCGTGATGAACTGATCAAAAACGCTGATCAAATGGGGATCTGGCGCCAGAGCAATAAGCTGTCCTAAAAACTGGTAGTCTGCAGAAACGGTAATTCTGACACCAATACCATCCGGTATGGGGTCGGTTCACGAACTCAATGGATACCCAACTAGCATAAACTGATCAAACCCCTGAGCTTGCCGCGAGGAAAGACCAGGGGTTTTTATTTTCCGGATGATATAAAACATAAAAAGCCCGACAAGCCGGGCTTCCACTTACTTTTATGGTGGGCCGTACAAGATTCGAACTTGTGGCTTCTTCCGCGTCAAGGAAGCACTCTCCCACTGAGTTAACGGCCCATATTTAACTTGCATTATTATACCCTGCTTTAAATATAAAAATCAAGAGCAGACTGGCCTATGTTTCATTACCCTTTTTGCGCCTCTTCCGGCCCTACCAATCATACTTGCTCCTGGCTGGCCATATATATATTCATATCATATTTCCTTTCATTTGCCGCGAAATGGAGGACGGCTAATGGTTATTGTCCTGCGCAAACGCAATATAACCTGGTTCCTTAGTGCTATGCTATTTTTCGGGGTTTCCTGGTCCGGTTACCAGTTGGCCATGCATCCGGCCATGAATAAATGGCAGCAGGAGAAGATCCTCGTCTCCAAGGTAACCACTGAAAAGAAGATGGTCGCCCTAACCTATGATGATGGTCCCGACCCGGTCAATACGCCGGCAGTACTGGATGCTTTAAAAAACCATAATGCCCATGCCACATTTTTCGTACTGGGCAAACGAGTTGCCGCCAACCCGGAAATAGTCAGACGGATAAAATCAGAGGGGCATGAGTTAGGCAGCCACGGTTACAGTCACCCTGATTATAATCAATATAAAAAGGCGGCAATTAAAGACGATATCACGAAGACCAGCGACGCCATCTGCAAAATTACCGGCAGGAATCCTTCCTGGTTTCGCCCTCCTGGCGGTTACCTATCCTATGACATGGTCGACATCTGCCGCCAACAGAAGTTGACCATTGCCTACTGGACCTATCAACAGGACAGCAAAGATTGGCGTAACGGGGTTGGAGCCGGACAGATCGCCGGTCACATAACCCGGCACCTGGAGCCAGGACAAATCATAGTTCTGCATGACGGAGCCCCCAATGGCCTGCAGACTGCCCGGGCTACTGACCTCTTGTTAAAATCTCTCGAAAAACAAGGTTATCAGGTAGTAACGATGAGTGAACTTATCAAGGCGGGAAAGCAGTAATAAACAGCAGCGGGACGCCATAAGATATAGAAATCATTCTCGGGGAGGATCGAAAGTATGCCCAGAATTTTTGGTTTCGTCTCATTGTCAGCCCGAACCAAGGTGATGCTGGTGGGGATAGTTGCCCTGGTCATCCTGACCAGCAGCGTTCTTTACGTACAGGCCTATCACAAACTAAAACCGGTCTATGAGGTTCCCACCGATAAAAAGGTCGTAGCCCTGACCTTTGATATCAGTTGGGGAAATCAAACCCCCATGCCAGTCATAGAAATTCTTAAAGAAAATAATATCAAATGTACCTTCTTCCTTTCCGGGCCCTGGGTCAAGCAGTATCCGGAAATCGCACAAAGGATCGAGAAAGACGGCCATGAGATCGGCAGTCATGGATATCGGCATATAAATCTCAGCAACCTGTCTAAAAGCGAGGTCAAAGACGAAATCGCTAAGGCTCACAAGAACATCAAAGAAGTAACCGGTGTTGATGCCAAACTGATCCGAACCCCCAACGGTGATTATAGCGACCAGGTCATTGAAGGGATACATGAATCCAATTACGAAGCGATCCAGTGGACTACTGATTCCCTGGATTGGATGAATCCCGGCGTCACCACCATTATCGAACGGGTCACTAAAAAGGCCCATCCCGGTGATATCATTCTGATGCACGCCAGTGATACCTGTAAACAGACTCAGGAAGCTCTGCCGGTAGTGATCAAAAACCTGAAGGAACAGGGTTATCAGTTTGTAACTGTATCAGAGTTGCTCAAAGAAGCACCTGCGAAAACCGAAGATAAAGAGTAGTAGCGGAAAGTCGATGGGTGTTTGTAGCATAGACTGAAGAAGCCATTTAAGTGGGCTGCTTAAATGGCTTCGACTCACATTTCTTCATTTTCATCATCGAGATGTTCAAGTCCAATGTCCTTAAGGATCTCATCGATCAAGGCCTTATTCATTACCATCCCTCCTTTCATTCTCTATGTTTAATACTTATTCTATCCCTCTTATGGCAAATTATATCATATGTAAATGTAAAAAGTTTGTGAAACTTTTTATAAATTTCTAATATTCTAACATTTTCACTTAATAATCTATAATCTTGGTTACATCATGACTATTCTTCAGCGATGGGCTGACGTGGAGCCTTCTCAACGACCTGGGCAGCCGCTATTTCATCCCCGCTGGCGGCACCTAATTCCTTGAACTTGCGTGCGCTGACCAAAACCCTGGACTCAAAAGCCCCCACCATGTGGTTATAAGCCTCTATGGTCTTATCCAGACTTCTTTTTATGTCACCCATGTGACCAGCCATAGTGCTGAGGCGGTTGTAGAGAGTCTTGCCCAGTTCACTGATTTCACGGGCGTTCTCGGCTATGCGTTCCTGTCTCCAACCATATGATACAGTCATAAGGAGGGCTATCAGGGTAGTAGGCGTAGCCAGTATGACCTTTTGGCGGCTGGCATATTCGATCATACCTGGATCCTGCTCCAGGGCCGTGCTGAAAAAGGATTCTCCTGGCAGGAACAGTACCACGAATTCCGGGGTAGGTTTGAACTGCTCCCAGTAGTTCTTGCTGCCGAGCTTGTTGATATGTACACGCAGCTGCGCGGCATGTTCTTTCAATTTGAACATCTGTTCCGCCTCATCCATACTCTCTACGGCATCCAGGTAAGCCTGCAGGGGGGTCTTGGCATCCACCACAATATTTTGCTGGTTGGGCAGTTGTATCACCATGTCTGGCCGCAGCAGGCCGGTGTCGGTGGTGGCAGATACCTGTTCATAGAAATCACAATACTCTACCATGCCGGCTATTTCCACGGTACGCCTGAGCTGGATCTCTCCCCAGCGTCCTCTCACCTGCGGCCGGCGCAGGGCCTTGACCAGATTCGCGGTTTCCGACTGTAGGAGTGCCTCGTTTCGGGTCAGCATCTGAACCTGTTCGGTCAGGCTGGTATATGTAGCGATTCGGTTTTTCTCGATCTCCTGCAATTGCAGGTCTACCTTTTGCAGCGACTCCTGAAGAGGGGATACCAGGTGCCCGATAGCCTGCCGCTTCATCTCCAGCTCGTTTTTTGCGTTCTCTTGATAGTTCTCCAAAGCCAGGCGTGCCATCTCCAGAAAGGACTGGCTGTTGTTCTTCAGGGCTTGTGATGATACGTTGTTAAAAGTCTCGGCCAATCTGGTCTCCATCTCCTGCAGCCTGGCATTTTTCTCCTCCGCTACTGCCCGCAGTTCGCTCTGACGAATCAATTCTTCTCGCAGCGCGATCTGGATCTGTCCCTGGTCGTTCAAGCGCCCCTGAAGTTCCAGGATGGTTGCCTCCTTCATCTCCAGCTTGGTCTGCAGGGCGGTCTTTACATTTTCCATTTCGGCCTGCCGGGCCAACCAGCGTGACTCATTTCGGCTGCGGGTCATCCAGTAAGACAATCCCGCTGCGGCCGGGATGCAGGCCAGTATTATTATGATTGCGAGGTTATGATTGTCCATTTCTGCCCTCCTCAATCTCATTAATTACCATGGTGTAAGCCTTTGTAACAGGTATTTAACGTCTTATATCTGCAGAAAATATCCTCGAGATCTTGATCTTTAATGTATGCAGATTTAAAGGAGTTTTATATGTTATCCCGTGATGGAGTTATCGCTCGTTTTGTATTTGCGGCATGTTTCTATTTCCTGTCTGGTTCAGGAGCGATAAATGGGTGGCTCGCTACATTATCAGGATTTTTAGGATCAGTGGAGATGGCCTGCGGCCTGCTTCGTTATTCACCACTGGCAGAGTATATAAGATCCAGGCAGTGTAAAACCTCCCCCACGGTTTCCGACGTGCTAACCGTCAAAGCGCCTGATAATGACTGTGATAAATCAAACAGAAAGTAGTCGCTCCCATCTGTTCTGCCAACCTGTTATTTTCGTAAATACTCATTAGTATCGGTCTTCTCAATCAGCCCCATCCTTTGCAGGCGATTAATGTGTTTTAATATCATCATCTTGTTCCAGAACTCTACATGCTGGGTGCGCGGATTGGGTTCGTAAGCAAGTCCCAGGTCAGCGATCTGATCGATGGTCCGGGGCTCTTTCAGAGCCTCCAGTATATCTTCTTCCCTCTTCAAGGTTACTCCCAGATAATCCTTCAGCATGTTTTTGATGTCATCATCGGGTTTTTTGAATACCCGGCGGTGGGAGGTCAGTATGACCGGCGGATCTATTTCATTGATCCTGTCCACTGATTGTATTAGGGCATCGACATCCGAGTATTCCTCGCCATACCACGGTCCGCCTGGCGAAAGGTCCAGATCACTGGCAAAGAAGATGCCTTCTTTTTCAAACCAGAATGAATAATGCCCATGAGTATGGCCCGGGGTATGGACAGCCAGCATGGTGGTATTCCCCAGTGGGATCCTGTCCAGATCTTTAAAAGCACCCGCAAGTTTTATCTCCCGAAAGCCAGGTTTTTCTTTAACATCTTCGGGGTAACCGGCACTGCCGGTAAAGGGCTGGCTTTTCGGATGGTCCATCAACTCGCTCCAATGTGCAAAACCCGTAAATTCTATGTACGATTCCAGGCTGCTATAAGCCGGCGCTTCCTGTACTCCAGCCATTATCCCCGCCCGCTTGAAATAATCTGTGCCGTGCGTGTGATCAAAATGATAGTGGCTGAGAAAGAGCAACTCTACCTGGGATGCCGGGATATCCGAGTAGGCTTGTCCCGAACCGGCGTCTATGACCAGTCGGGTATCGTCATCTACATACAACGAATTGCTGTAGGGGAAAAACGACCTGCCCTGCGGTCTTATCAACTTGATTTGCCTGGTTAGATCAATTATCATTACTGTCACCTACATTATAATTGTACACAACAACAAGCCCGGGATGATCCCGGGCTCTCAGACCGTCAAAAAAGACGAATCTCATCGTTACTTCGCAAGACCCGCTCAATCAACGTACCTTAAGTACGCCTTAATCGCAGGGTTGCTTGTGCCTCGACCTTCGTCATTTTTGATAGGTCTGCTACTTCTTAACAAGATGCATGCCCTGGATAATCCCGGGCCTTTGACTATTTTAGAAGCAAAAAGCGACGGCCACAGACGACCTGGTGTCGCAGCAGCTGTAAACCCTCTGAAC
>JBLMZJ010000047.1:0-31514 GCA_050258735.1 Deltaproteobacteria bacterium
TACTATGCCAATATCTCCGGTATTTAATACCACGATGGTGCCAATAGGATAGACCGCTATGTTAGCCAGCAAAGCATTGACGCAGTTGGGATCCAGGTAGATGCCCGACATGCGCTTAAGAACATGCAAAGCTTGGCTCAGGCTGTAAGAAGGTCGGTATGGCCGGTCGGCCATCAAGGCATCGAATACATCGACTGCCGCTACGATCCGGGCATATTCATGGATCGATTCTGATGCCAGACCACGAGGATAACCATGGCCGTCCCAACGTTCATGATGCTGAAAGGCTATATGGGCTGAGAGCAGAGAGAGTTCACTGTATTGACGCAGTATTTCAAAGCCGTATTCGGTATGGCACTTTATTTCCTGGAATTCCTGGTGGGTAAGATCGCCCGGTTTATTCAAAAGCTTGTTATCGATCATGGTCTTGCCGATATCGTGAAGCAGGGCGCCGATGCCTAATTCCTTAAGCTTGAGGTCATGATAGCCCATCGAGATGCCCGTAATAATGGAAAGAATACAGACATTTACGGAGTGACCAAAGGTGTAATCATCAAAAGCCCTTATGTCGGAGAGGTTTACCAATACATTCGGATTCTGCAGTACTTCGTCCAGGATGCGGTCTACGGTACCCTGAACCTGCCGTAGGTTCAACTTCTGTTTATGTTCGAGATTCTGAAAATTTTCTTTGACTGTTTTCATGGTCTCGATCCGGGTCTGTTCCGATACTACGTCCTGAACTTCGACATCCCCGAACAATTCATCTTGTACATAGACCGAGATGATACCCATAGCAGCGAGCCGGCCGATATAGTTTTCATCCAATTCTATGCCTGAATGTAAGAGGACACGGCCATCACTGCTGTATATAGGTCTGGCTACTATCATGCCGGGCTTCAGCTTTTCGGTTAATAAGCGCCTCACAATACCACCCTTAAAATCGAAATCTGGATCAAGATCTAAGACTATCCGACGGTTGGCACGCGGGAAATAGGTCCTAATACTGTATTCTCTTCACTTCTGCTTGATTCACTTCGCCTAATGATGCCTAACTTCCTGCATTATCGCGCATTTTTTTTAATTATTACGTAGTATCTGAATAAGTTATTACCAGAGGAACTTACAGGTAAGCATACCTGGCTTTCAATGTTTGCTATATTGAGGGTTCCATGTTACATTAGAACTACATTCAAAGTCAGCTTCAGGAGAATATGAATGAAAAAGAAAAGAACCTATTTCCCACGGCCGGTATTAAAGAACCTGGCAGAAGAGATCAATAAACTGGTAGTCACCAACGAAGGAAGAATGTTCCTGCTGGAAATGGTAGAAGATATCCCCATTGAAATAAGACCGCACATTCTGGAGGGTCTGTCTTCTTTTTATGAAAAAGAGATGGTAGCCTTTTTTTATTTGTTGAAGATGGAATATGGCAAAGAACTGGAGACCATTCTCGACCGGGGACTGGAGAAGTTCCGCATGGCCGGTTTGGATACCGCCAATCCGATCGCCTTTTCCGGCGAATTTTACGGAGCCTTTGCCAGCTGCACCCGCCACAGCGGCCGCATGACGCTGGATGTAGCCTGGGATATCGGGGGAGCCGGGGTACAGGTGGAGTGCTTCTATCTGACCTTCAACACGGATGGCATTCACAGTTTTTTTGTTATCGAAGACATGACCCGGCAGCAGTATGAACAGGACCGACGGGCACTTTCCGATATCGTACCGGTTACGTTGGAAGAAGCCCGGGCTATAATTGCTCAGGTCTATGCTTTCAATGTGCGGTATATGACCCGGCCGGCGCTGGGCCGATACCTCTATGAAAAGTACCTGCCGCAGGAAAATGAGTTTACTGATGGCCACCACATGGAGGTCATGAAAAAGATCACTCCTCGTCTGGCGCCCCGGCAACTGGTCAATAGCTTTTTCTTTGCCCTGAAAAGCAAAGATGATCTTTATATGCAATATCTGACCACGGGCAAGGAAGACCTGAAATCATTATTTGCCTTGAACTATGATGAGATCCTGATGCCGGGAGCGGTCTTACTGGAGGGGCAGGTGCGCGAGGTCCAGGGCTCACGTCAGACCGCCCGGGTCTCTGCCTACTCGGTCACGCTGGAAGAAGGGGAATTCTATCGCAGCGAATACCGTTTCTACCTGCTGGCCACCTCAGGTATATGGTCGGTGGGTGAAATAGAGAGGACCGGGTATGAACTGATTCCGACCGAATCTGAAATGCATCCCCTGAAGGCCCAGGTATTCTGCCGGGTTTATGAAATAATCGATCTGGACAGTCTATTTGAATTGCTGGACCGGGTGGATAATATGCGGGAGATCCAGGAATTATCCTATGGTATGCACATGCGGGTCAGCTCATATGAGGATGACTTCAGTCATGGAGTAGCCCTGTTGACGGGAGTAGTAGCTGATCTGGTGGTCAATGGCGATGAGTTTGTGGTCGTGATCAGGGACCGGGATACCCTCGAGGAATTTCACAACCTGCTGGCCGGAGAATTTGATTCACCAATAATATTGCGCGGGGAATATGAGGTAGGACTGATGACAGCCTACAACTACCTGGGCGGTCAGTATCCTTCCTTTGAAGAACTGCTGCTGCAGGAGGACGGGGAGTTGTTTGGGGAAGACGGCATGCGTTTTCTTACAGCCCGCTATTATATCAAAGACCTCAAGCCCGTACAGAACCGTCTGGAAAGCTTGAAGAGCCTCAAGGTCCAGTTAGAGGACCAATATACTGTCTACTATCAATTGGATAACCAACCCGCCCGCCCCGGCCTTTTCGTTGAATACATCCTGGGACCGGGCTGGCTTTCTCTGTCCGCCTTCGGTGAAAACGACATCAACCAGGCCCGCAAGGAATTTGAGGAGCGCATGTTTGATTGCCTGGAGTTTGAGGGTATGGAGATAAAGGACGAGGGCTTGTTCGAGGTATTGACCGCTGATGTATGCAAGGAGCACCCTGAACTGGAGTCGGTGCTTAAGGAGATATATCTGGATAAATGGTGCAATTCCCGCCTTCCATCCCTGAGCGGCATGAGCCCGAAGGAAGCCAGTCAGACGGAAGAGGGGACCCGATTGCTGTGGGCCATGTTCAAGAAGATAAAGCAGAAGGAAAACAACCAGTACTTATATGGCCGTCGCGGCAGGATACGGCTGCACGAATATATCCGCAAACTGGAGCAGAAAAAAGAAGGGCAGACCTAGATATCTCTTGACAGGAACGCGGTTTTCCAATATACTTCTTAAACATAACTCCATACTTAAAGGCCATGATGGAACTTCGCCGGGAGATCCCTTGATAACAGAGAACCGGGGCAGGTGTAAGCCGGTATCAATATTTCCTGGAGTGCTCATTCCGGAGTTGCTATCTGAACGTTCTGCGGGATCAGTAGGTGGTGCCGGACGGAAAAGTCCGTTAAAAAGTCAGCATACCTTTAGTAATATGCTCTCAAGCGGTCGCAGTGTGAATGCTGCGGCAAGCAGGGTGGTACCGCGGGAAACTCCTCTCGTCCCTGATCTGGACGAGGGGATTTTTGTATTTCTGGAGGTGAAACTAAATGAAAAGTGATTCAGTCAAATTGGGTGTTGAGAAGGCTGCTCATCGTGCACTATTCAAATCAATCGGCCTGACCGATGAAGAGGTCAAACGGCCTTTGATCGGCATCGTCAATTCCTTTAATGATATAATACCCGGCCATATAAACCTAGATAAGATAGGTGAGGCGGTCAAAGCCGGTGTGCGCATAGCCGGCGGGACTCCTTTGGAGTTTCAGACCATCGGTGTCTGCGACGGTATCGCCATGAATCACATTGGGATGAAGTATTCCCTGGGAAGCCGCGAACTTATTGCCGATTCAATTGAGATCATGGCTACCGCTCATGCCTTCGACGCGCTGGTTTTTATACCTAACTGTGACAAAGTGGTTCCGGGTATGCTGATGGCGGCAGCCCGGCTCAATGTACCTTCATTATTCGTCAGCGGCGGTCCGATGCTGGCCGGGAGGATGGGTTCCCGGATGGTAAGCGTCACCCAGGTGTTCGAGGCTACCGGAGCTGTAGCTGCAGGAAATATGAGCAATGAGGAATTGGCCGAGCTCGAAGAGAACGCTTGCCCCACCTGCGGTTCCTGTGCCGGCATGTTTACTGCCAATTCCATGAACTGCCTTACCGAAGCTCTGGGAATGGGATTGCCGGGCAATGGTACTATACCTGCAGTATATTCCGAAAGGATCAGATTGGCTAAAACGGCCGGGATGAAGGTCATGGAACTGCTGGAGAGGGATATTCGCCCTCTGGATATCATGACCCCTGAGGCTTTCAACAATGCCATACGTTTGGATATGGCCATCGGTTGTTCATCGAACTCCGTTCTGCACCTGCTGGCTATCGCCAGCGAGGCCGGGGCAAAGATCGACCTCAATACCTTCAATGAGATTAGCGTCAGTACTCCGCATCTGGTCAAACTGAGTCCGGCCGGATCGCATCATATGGAGGATCTATACCATGCCGGCGGGATACAGGCTATGTTCAATGAGCTAAATAAGATCGGCCTGATAAATAACGATTGCATGACCGTAACCGGTAAAACCGTGGGAGAAAACACCGCAAGGACACCGATCACAGACAACAGCGTGATCCGGCCGGTAAGCGATCCTTACAGCCCAAACGGCGGGTTGGCCATATTGTTCGGCAACCTGGCCCCGGAAGGCGCGGTGGTCAAGAGATCTGCCGTAGCGCCCGAAATGATGCAGCATGAAGGGCCGGCCCGGGTTTTTGATTCCGAGGAAGATGCGGTGAAAGCCATACTCAATAAAAAGATCAATGCCGGAGATGTTATAGTCATACGTTACGAAGGGCCGGCAGGCGGCCCGGGCATGCGGGAGATGCTTACCCCTACTTCGGCTATTGCCGGTATGGGTCTGGATAAAGAGGTAGCCTTGATTACCGACGGCCGCTTCTCGGGAGCCACTCGGGGAGCCTCGATTGGGCATGTATCGCCCGAGGCCTTTGCCGGCGGTCTTATTGGTCTGGTGGAGGAAGGTGACCTTATCAGCATCGATATACCCGGTCTGCGACTGCGACTTATGGTCGGGGAAGAGGAGCTTAACGCCCGGAGAGGACGCTGGACCCAACCCCTTCCCAAGATTAAAACCGGATATATGAAACGATACGCAGAGATGGTGCAATCAGCCAGTACCGGGGCAGTTTTCAGAAAGTAAAACACCGGTCAGGTAAACGAAGCGGGCCATCAAGCCCGCTTTTTTCTTAGGCCACAATCATGATTTACTCAAAGTAAACAAAAATTAACCACAAATAAACAAAATGTTGTATGATAATATAAGGTAAACTTAAAAGCAAAGCGGCGATCTTGCATACAGCACTTTACAGCCTTCGGGTCCTCAAATCAGGGAGATAATGATTCCTATTACATCAAATGAGGGATCAAACAGCAAAACGACTATATCCAGAGATCAAAATCACAGAGATTTTTAAATAAAAATATAGCGTGGAGGTGATCAGGTGAATATGAGAGGAGCAGAGATTCTACTACATTGCCTGAAAGAAGAGGGGGTGGATACCGTATTCGGCTACCCCGGGGGAGCAGTCCTTCCTATTTATGATGCAATTTACACATCCGATATCAGGCATATCCTGGCCCGCCACGAGCAAGGTGCCGTCCACGCGGCTGAGGGTTATGCACGGGCTTCGGGGAAGGTGGGCGTATGTATCGCCACTTCAGGTCCCGGTGCCACCAATCTGGTGACCGGTATAGCTGACGCATATATGGATTCGATTCCCCTGGTATGTTTTACTGGTCAGGTGGGCACTTCTTTAATAGGGCGTGATGCCTTCCAGGAGGCAGACATCTGTGGTATAACCCTCCCGATCACCAAGCATAATTATCTGGTGGAGAAAACAGAAGATGTGCCCCGAATAGTCAAGGAGGCCTTTTATATCGCCCGTACCAACCGGCCAGGCCCTGTGGTGGTCGACCTGCCCAAAGATATTATGGAGAAGTCCATCGATTTCGAACCGAGCGACGTTGAAATCAACCTTCGGGGCTATCGGGTCATGAAGGGCTTCAATGCCGGGCAAGTCATATCGGCAGTGGAAATGATCAAAGGGGCGGAACGTCCCGTCATCTATTGCGGCGGCGGGGTGGTCGGTTCCAATGCCGCGGCTGAACTGACCGAGCTGGCCGAAAAACGTAAGATCCCGGTTACCAACACCCTGATGGGTATCGGGTCTTTCCCGGCCAACCATTATCTATATCTCGGTATGCTGGGCATGCATGGCACCCGTTATGCCAATTACGCCATCGGGGAATGCGATGTTTTGATAGCGGCGGGAGTTAGATTTGATGATCGAGTCACCGGACACTTGGATCACTTTGCTCCCCATGCGAAGGTCATCCACATAGATATCGATGCTGCGGAAATAGGTAAGAATGTTGCAGTAGATATCCCCATCGTCGGTGATGTCAAAGAAGTATTAGCCGCCATCAATCAGCGGCTGGAGCCGGTTGCAGAGTACAGCGAGTGGCATAAGACTATCGACCGGTGGAAAGAGGAGTTCCCCATGCGCTATGGCCCCTCAGCCGAGGGACGCATCATGCCCCAGCATGTGGTGGAAAAAATATATGAACTCACCGGCGGCGAAGCCATAATAACCACGGAGGTAGGGCAAAACCAGATGTGGGCAGCCCAGTATTTTAAGGGCAAGCACCCGCGCAGTTTTATTACATCAGGCGGATTGGGCACCATGGGCTTCGGTTTTCCGGCCGCCATTGGGGCAAAGGTCGCCTGCCCGGATAAGGTAGTTGTCGATATCGCAGGTGACGGCAGCATCCAGATGAATATTCAGGAACTCGGCACCGCTACTCAGTACCGGCTGCCGGTGATAATATGCATATTAAACAACCAGTTCCTCGGAATGGTTCGCCAGTGGCAAGGGCTCTTCTACGGTGGGCGGTATTCCTTCACCGATATCGAGCACCAGCCTGATTTTGTGAAACTGGCCGAAGCTTATGGCGCAGTAGGCATCCGGGTCAAGCATGCCGGCGAGGTGGAAGCTGCTTTGAAACAGGCCATGGAGGTCAAAGACCGGCCGGTGATAATCGACTTTTGGGTGGATCGGGAGGCCAACGTTTATCCGATGGTACCTCCGGGCGCCGCTCTCTTTAATATGCTGGGGGGTGATTAGGGTATGAAGAAGCACACACTTTCCGTTACTGTTGAGAATAGGCCCGGTGTCCTGACCCGGGTGACTACGGTGATTCGCCGACGGGGTTACAATATTGAGAGTCTGACGGTCGGACAGACCGAGAACCCGACCATATCCCGGATTACCCTGGTTGTGACCGGCGATGACCAGATAATAGAGCAGGTATCCAAACAGCTTTATAAGCTGGTTGAGGTCATAAAGATCGTGGATATAACGGAGGAACGTTCTGTTGAACGGGAACTGGTTCTGGTCAAGGTCAAAGCCGATACCAGCGTACGCAGCGAGATTGTGCAGATAGTTGATATCTTCCGGGGGCGTATCGTGGATATCGGGCGCAGCAGCCTGATCATCGAGGCCACCGGCGATTCCGGCAAGATCGATGCCATAGAAGAGGCCCTGGCGCCCTTTGGCATCATCGAACTGGTCCGCACCGGTAAAGTGGCCATGGTCCGCGGCGGTAAATAACAAGAATTTAAATTTATATTTTAAATACTTAGGAGGTTTTTTGAAATGGCGAAGATGTATTATGATGCGGATGCGAACCTGGATCTACTTAAGGGCAAAACTATCGCGGTCATCGGCTTTGGCAGCCAGGGGCATGCTCAGGCTCAGAATGCTCACGAGAGCGGATGTAATGTTATTGTAGGTCTGCGCAAACCGGTTGATGCCATCACCCAGGCCGAATGGGATTCTGTCGTCGAAGCTGGCATCCAGCCCATGACCGTAGCCGAGGCTGCTCAGGCAGCTGATATAGTACACATCCTGGTACCGGATACCCTGCAGTCCAAGGTATATAGAGAAGAGATAGCCCCTTACCTGAAACCCGGCAACGCCCTGGGTTTTTCGCATGGTTTTAATATTCATTTCGGGCAGATCGTGCCCCCGGCTGATATCGATGTATTCATGGTAGCACCAAAGGGGCCGGGCCATCTGGTGCGGCGTATGTACCAGAAGGGTGCCGGAGTGCCGGCTATCATAGCGGTAGAACAGGATTACACCGGTCAGGCCTTTGACATGTCTCTGGCTTTTGCCAAGGCCATCGGTGCCACCCGTGCAGGCGTATTGGAAACTACGTTCAAAGAAGAGACGGAGACCGATCTGTTCGGCGAACAATGCGTACTTTGCGGAGGCGCCACCGCCCTGGTCCAAGCGGGTTTTGAGACCCTGGTCGAGGCCGGATACCAGCCGGAGATCGCTTATTTTGAATGTTTTCATGAGCTGAAACTCATCGTGGACCTGATGTACGAGGGCGGCATAGCCAATATGCGCTTCTCCATCAGTGATACTGCCGAATATGGTGATCTGATCACCGGACCCCGCATCATCAACGAGGATGTCAAACAGGAAATGCGTTACGTGCTGGATGAGATCCAGAACGGCAGCTTCGCCCGCGAATGGCTGCTGGAGAACCAGATCGGCCGACCGGTCTACAATGCCCTTAAGAAAGAGGGTTCTGAACACCTCATCGAAAAGGTCGGCGCCCAATTGAGAAGCATGATGCCCTGGCTGAAGGATACTAAATAATACGGGGCATAATAGCACACGGATAGCAAAGCAGCCTTGATTGCGCTAAGACGCATCAGGGGTGCTCACAGATTGATTTAAGCAGATGTACACGGATTTTTCTCGGCTGTGAATGAAGTTTATCGTTTGGGCGGATATATGATCCGCCCCGACGAAAGATCATCTGTGTTAATCAGTTTAAATCCGTGTTCATTTTTAGTTAATTTAAACTAATCCTAGGTTAATTTTAAAGAAACCCCTGGAGGTGATTTTAATGGCGGACCGGATATATATTTTCGATACTACGCTGAGAGATGGGGAGCAGTCACCCGGCTTCAGTATGAACATCGCAGAAAAGCTGCATTTTGCCGACCAGCTGGTAAAGCTGAACGTGGATATAATCGAGGCAGGTTTCCCGCGTTCATCCCCCGGCGATTTTGAATCGGTGAAAAAGATAGCGGCTCGGGTCAAAGGGGTACAGGTAGCCGGACTGGCGCGAGCCAACTTCGAAGACATCGACGTGGCCTGGGATGCGTTGAAGGGTGCCGAGAACCCGCGGATCCACACCTTTATATCCAGCTCGGATATCCATATTTATAACCAGTTTAAGAAGACCCGGGAACAGGTGCTGGAACAGGCCATAATTGCGGTAAAACACGCAGCTGCCTATACTTCGAATGTGGAGTTTTCTCCAATGGACGCCACCCGCAGTGATTGGGCCTATCTGGCCCAAATGGTGGAAGGGGTCATCGGTGCCGGGGCTACCACGGTAAATATCCCGGACACCGTAGGCTATTCCATACCCTCGGAGTTCAACCAGCTGATCCTTTACCTGTTTGAACATGTTTCCAATATCGATAAGGCGATTATCTCTGTGCACTGTCACAATGACCTGGGCCTGGCCACCGCGAATGCCCTGGCCGCCATCCAGGCCGGAGCCCGGCAGGTAGAATGCACGACAAACGGCATAGGGGAACGGGCCGGCAACACTGCCATGGAGGAAGTGGTCATGGCAGTCAAGACCCGCGGCGATATATTAGGATCGGTGCAGACCACGATAAATACAAAGCAGCTGGTACCTACCAGCAACTTACTCACCCATATAACTGGTATTTCGGTGCAACCGAATAAGGCCATTGTAGGTGCCAATGCCTTTGCCCATGAATCAGGCATCCATCAGGATGGTATGTTAAAGGACCGCACCACTTACGAGATCATGAGTCCGGAAAGCGTGGGCGTTACCAAGAGCAGTCTGGTCCTGGGCAAACACTCGGGTCGTCATGCCTTTGGCGACCGTTTGAAAGAACTGGGGCTGGAAGTGAATGAGGCTGAACTGGGCCGGGCCTTTGCCCGCTTCAAGGATCTGGCTGACAAGAAAAAGGAGATCAGTGACGAGGATATCATTGCCCTGGTAAACGACGAGGTGAGCCTGATCCCCGAACGTTTCAAACTGCATTACCTGCACTTTACCGGAGGCAGCACCATCGTTCCCACTGCCACGGTAGGTATCGAGGGGAGCCGGGGCAAAGTAGAAGCTGCTGCCTGTGGTGACGGACCAGTGGATGCTGCTTTCAACGCCATAGACCAGATCACCGGCCTGCCCGGCAAGCTGGCTGACTTCAAACTCAATGCGGTTACCGGTGGTAAGGACGCCCTGGGTGAAGTTGTGCTCAAAGTACAGGTGGGGGATCTCAAGGTCGGCGGACGCGGGGTTTCTACCGATATCGTCGATGCCAGTGTCAAGGCGTATATGAATGCCATCAACAAGGCAGCCTACGAGATAAGCAAACCGGGTATGACAAAGACAGAGGAGTGATAGATCAATGGGAATGACGATAAGCCAGAAGATCCTGGCGGCCCATTCCGGTCGCCAGAGGGTAGAGGCTGGTGAATTGGTCAACTGCAAATTGGATGTGGTACTGGGCAATGATATCACCACCCCGGTGGCGATCACCGAGTTCGACCGGCTGGGACTTGACCAGGTGGCAGATCCGGAGATGGTAGTTCTGGTCCCCGACCATTTTACCCCCAACAAGGACATCAAATCAGCCGAACAGAGTAAATCAGTGCGGGACTTTGCCCGTCGCTACGGGATAAAACATTATTTTGAGATCGGCCAGATGGGCATTGAACATTGTCTGCTGCCGGAACAGGGATTGGTGCTGCCGGGGGATCTCATTATCGGGGCTGATTCACATACCTGCACCTATGGTGCATTAGGTGCTTTCGCTACCGGTGTCGGCTCCACCGATATGGCGGCCGGCATGGCTACAGGTGAGGTCTGGTTCAAGGTCCCCGAGAGCATGAAATTCGTATTCTACGGCAAGCTGCCCCAATGGGTCAGCGGCAAAGATCTTATCTTGCGTACTATCGGGGATATCGGTGTGGACGGCGCCCGTTACATGTCCATGGAATTCACTGGTGAGGTGATTTCGGGTCTGTCCATGGACAACCGCTTCACCATGGCTAACATGGCCATCGAAGCCGGCGGCAAGAATGGTATCTTCGCGGTCGATGCTAAGACCCTGGAATATGTAAAGAACCGGGCCAAACGCCCATATACAGTTTATGAATCCGATCCCGACGCTAAATATTTCGAGGTACGGGAGTATGATGTCACCGATATGGAGCCGGTAGTGGCCTTTCCACATCTGCCGGAGAATGCTCGTCCGGTCAGTCAGGCCGCGGATGTGACCATCGACCAGGTAGTCATCGGTTCCTGCACCAATGGCCGCATTGAGGATCTGGAAATAGCCGCCGGCCTTTTGAAGGGCAAAAAGGTCCATCCCGAAATCAGAGTCATCATCATTCCCGGGACTCAGCAGATCTACCTGGAAGCCCTGCGCCGGGGTTATATAGAAGCTTTTGTTGAAGCGGGAGCGGTAGTCAGCACCCCTACCTGCGGTCCCTGTCTGGGCGGACACATGGGCATCCTGGCCAAGGGCGAGAGATCACTGGCCACTACCAACCGTAACTTTGTCGGCCGCATGGGTCATCCCGAGTCCGAAGTCTATCTGGCTAGCCCGGCAGTTGCGGCAGCCAGCGCCCTCAAAGGTCGTATTACTCCACCGTGGGAGGTTTAAGGGTTTTTAAACACAGATGGACACTGATTGGAACCACAGATGGGCACAGATGTTTATAAGCAGGTAATTGAATGCAGATACATTTGAAGTTTATTGCAAAAATACTATCTGTGTTAATCCGTTTAAATCTGTGTGAATTCGTAACCCCAGGACCCTGGATATATTATATAGGAGGGTTATCATATGAAGTTAGCTGGTAAGGTGCATAAGTTTGGGGCGGATGTAGATACGGACGCCATCATCCCGGCTCGTTATTTGAATACATCAGATCCGGTAGAACTGGCCAAACACTGTATGGAGGATGCCGATGCCGAATTCCCGGCCAAGGTCAAAGCGGGAGATATCATCGTAGCTGGAAAGAATTTTGGCTGCGGCAGTTCCCGTGAGCATGCCCCCATCGCCATCAAGGCGGCCGGGGTATCCTGTGTGATTGCACCCAGTTTCGCGCGCATCTTTTATCGCAATGCCATCAATATCGGACTGCCCATACTGGAATGTGACGCAGCTGCCGGAGCCATCGCGGCCGGGGAAGAGGTCGAGGTCGATCTGGACAGCGGGGAGATCAAGAATCTAAAATCCGGTCAGGTCTACCAGGCGGTTCCCTTTCCCGAATTCATGCAGGGCATCATGAACCAGGGCGGCCTGATCAACTATATCAAGAATAAAAAGAACTAATGGACGCAGGTGGCTAACGCCTCACGGAGATTTTTTAGCCACGGATTAACACAGATTGACACGGATTTTTACCAGAAATCCGCCCCCGGAATCGATTAGATCAGTAGTTGAATCGAGGCGGAATAAATACGGTAATAATGGGGCTGGATTAGTGCTCTATTTTGTGTAAATCATATAAAAGTTGTGTTATCTGCGTCCAATTACGAAGCAGGAAGGATGGAGAGAATGTTTAAGATTGCAGTTTTGCCCGGTGACGGCATCGGTGTTGAGATTGTTCCTGAAGCGGTCAAGGTTCTGGAGGCCGTTGGTCAGAAGTATGGTCATGGCTTTGAGTTTACCGAAGCCCTGGTAGGGGGCGCGGCTTATGATGCCGCCGGCACCCCGCTGCCGGCCGAGACCCTGGATCTGTGCAAGGCATCGGATGCAGTACTGCTGGGAGCCATAGGTGCGCCTAAATATGATACGCTGCCCGTCCATCTGCGTCCCGAGGTCGGGGCCCTGCTGCCCCTGCGCAAGGAGCTGCAGCTATATGCCAATCTGCGGCCCTGCATACTGTTCCCGGGGCTCCTGGCCGCATCGACCTTAAAAGAAGAGGTTATCAGCGGAGTGGATATCCTGGTAGTGCGTGAACTCACCGGCGGCTTGTATTTTGGTGATCGTTTCCGGGAGGCTGCCCCGGACGGGGGGCAGAAAGCTACTGATATCCTCAGCTATTCAACCTATGAGATCAAACGTATTGCCCGGTTTGCCTTTGAAGCAGCAGCGGGACGCCGGGGTAGACTCTGTTCAGTGGATAAGGCAAATGTTATTGAGACCTCGCGCCTGTGGCGGGAAACGGTCACTGAACTAGGCAAGGAGTATCCACAGGTTGAGCTTTCCCATATGTATGTGGATAACTGTTCCATGCAATTGATCCGTAACCCGCGCCAATTTGACGTGATCGTCACGGAAAATATGTTTGGCGATATCCTGACTGATGAAGCCAGTATGCTGACCGGTTCCATTGGCATGCTCCCCAGCGCTTCCATCGGCGGACAGGTCAGTCTGTATGAACCCTCGCACGGCAGTGCTCCAGATATCGCCGGCCAGAAGAAGGCCAACCCGCTGGCGACTATTCTGTCAGCTGCAATGATGCTAAGATATACCTTTAAACTGGAGACCGAGGCTCAGGCCATTGAGGCGGCAGTAAGAAAGGTTCTGGCTGACGGCTTCCGCACACCAGACCTGATGGAACAGGGCGGTACCCCGGTCAACACGGTCGAAATGGGCGACAAGGTAGTAAAAGCTTTGATAGAAGCTTAAAATAGGTATTAATACTGTAGGACAGGAGGAGTTTTGTTTTGGGGATTACAGATTGGATGTAGAAGTATACGATACAACATTGCGGGACGGGTCACAGGGCGAGGGCATGTCACTCTCGCTGGAAGATAAGATAAAGATCGCCCGCAAGCTGGATTACCTGGGCGTACGCTACATCGAAGGCGGCTGGCCCGGCAGCAATCCCAAGGACCTGGACTTTTTCAGGATGGTCCAGGATATCGAATTCAAGCATGCCCGGATCGTTGCGTTCAGCTCTACCCGCAAAGCAGGGATCAGTGTGCAAACGGACGGCAACATTCAGGCCTTGCTGGATGCCGGGGTAAGGACAGCCACGATTTTCGGCAAGAGCTGGGATTTTCACGTTACCCGCGCTCTGGAGACCACCCTGGAAGAAAACCTGGCCATGGTGAGAGACACCATAGTCTATCTGAAGGGCAAGGGCCTTGAAGTCATCTTCGATGCCGAGCATTTTTTTGACGGCTATAAGAACAATCAGGAGTATGCCCTTCAGGTACTTAAAGCTGCTGAGCAGGCCGGTGCGGATCTTTTAGTTCTGTGTGACACCAATGGCGGCACCTTGCCCTGGGAGATCGAGGAGATAATTGGGCATGTCATGTGCACCACCAGTGTTCCCCTGGGGATCCATGCCCATAATGACGGAGGCTGTGCAACTGCGAATTCCATTATCGCTGTTCGCAAGGGATGTCGTCAGGTCCAGGGCACAATCAATGGTTATGGAGAACGCTGCGGCAATGCCGACCTCTGCGAGATAGTCCCCAACCTGGAATTGAAGTTGGATTTGCGGGCACTTCCCAAGGATAACCTGCGCCATATGAGTGAGGTTTCCCATTACGTAAGTGAGATCGCCAACATGCCTCACCATAGCAACAAGCCTTTTGTGGGTTCCGGAGCTTTTACACACAAGGCCGGCATCCATGTCAGTGCCTTGCTCAAGGATGCCTTGACCTATGAACACGTTGATCCGGAATCAGTAGGTAATCACCGCCGGGTATTGGTTTCAGAACTTTCCGGTTTGTCCAATCTGTTATACAAGGCCAGGGAATTTGGCCTGGATGTCGATAAATATGACGCGGATACCCGCAAGGTGATCCGGCAGATCAAGGAATTGGAGAACGAGGGATTTCAATTCGAAGGGGCGGAAGCTTCCCTGGAACTATTCCTGCGCAAGGCCTTTGGCCAGATGGAGGACTTCTTCAGTCTGAAGAATATGAAGATAATCCTGGAGAAGAACGAGGATGAGATCATAACCTCTGAGGCCATGATCAAGATAGAGGTAGGGGACAGGACCTATCATACCGTGGCAGAAGGGGATGGTCCGGTCAACGCCCTGGATAATTCACTTAGAAAAGCTTTGACCCAGGTCTACCCCGAAATAGATGAGATGCATCTGTCCGACTACAAGGTCAGGGTGCTGGACGGAGAAAATGCGACGGCCGCCCGGGTCCGGGTCTTGATCGATTCTTCGGATTGTACCGGGAGTTGGAGCACGGTGGGAGTGTCCGAGAATATTATAGAAGCCTCCTGGCAGGCCCTGGTAGACAGTATCAACTATCTCCTGATGAAAAAAAGGCTCGCCGATGAGTCTTAAGACACCGGCGTTTCCCTGGGGATCAGGGGTGCGGTTATGCGAAAACTGGTGCCCTGACCCGGCTGACTGGAGCACTCGATGATCCCGCCCAGTTGTATGGTAACGATATTATAGACAATGGAGAGCCCCAGGCCGGTGCCGCCGTGTTCACGGTCGGTAGTGAAAAAGGGGTCAAATATCTTGGGAAGGCTCTCGGGCTCGATACCCTTGCCGTCATCGCGGTATTCGAGCTGTAGGGAGTCTTCAAGTTTTCTGACCCTGATCGTGAGTTGTCCGGTGTCACCAGGATCATACGCATGGACCAGGGAGTTCATTACCAGATTGGTCAGGATCTGAGCAAATGCTCCCGGATAACTATCGATCTCCAGAGCTTCATCGCAATCTACAGTTATTACATGGTTGGTTTTCTTGAGTTTAGGATGGAGGCTCAGGAGTATCTCGTCGAGATAACTTTTCACCTGAAATAAGCGACGGGTCTCGCTGGTCTGGTCGACGGATACCTCCTTGAAGCTCCTTATCAACTGGGAGGCTCGGTTCAGATTGGAAGTAATGATCGATACCGCGGTTTGACAATCATCCAGATAATCCTGCAGACTCTGGCGGGTAAGCTGATCCTCGGCGTATAGCCTGGCAAATTCCCCGGTGATCTGCTGCAGGTTGGTGGCAGCAGTGACTCCTACTCCTACCGGAGTGTTGATCTCATGAGCCACTCCGGCCACCAGGCGGCCGAGAGAAGCCATCTTCTCTGACCAGACCAGGCTCATCTGGGCGGCTTTCAACTGGTTGATAGTATTGGATAATTCGAAGTTGGCTGCCGCCAGTTCATCCTCGATCTTTTTCCTCTCGGCTATCTCACGGCCGAGTGCTTGATTCGCCGCTTCAAATTCATGGTTCAATGCCTGCAATTCCTGATTCATCGAAATGAGTTCCTGATTGGCAGCGGTCAGGTCCTGGGTACGCAATTCCACTTTTAATTCCAGTTCGGCATTCAGCCGGCGGATCTCTTCTTCGGCTTTTCTGCGTTCAGTGATGTCTATCATACCGATTACACTCTGGGCCTCGTTGATCAAAGCTACTGTGAACAGGATATCTTTGGGTTTGCCGTCACGGTCAAACACTGTCAGTTCGTATTTGTCCGGGGCGAGATCCCTGGCGATGCGCCTGTTTCTATGATGCTGGAGGGCTAGTTCGCCGTTCTCTCCCCGTACAAAAAGGAGCCAGCTCATCTTGCCTTCTACATCTTCCTTGCTGTATCCCGACCAGCGGCAGAACTCGGAATTGGCCAGGGTGATCGTAGTATCTGCTTCGACGATTATAGTAGCCGTTCCCGTATTTTCAAATATGGTCCGGTAGGTTATTTCCGACTGGCGCAGGGCCTCTTCCGCTTGCTTGCGTTTGGTGATGTCCAGGAGGGAGGCCAGACTCTGTTTGGTGTCCGGCATCTTGACTACCGATATAACCACATCCCGAACCCCTCCGTTGCGGCTCTTTAGTCTGCATTCATAACTGGCAGGGACCACCCCCGGATTGATACGGCGCAGGCGATGATATTCCTGCATTTTTTGCAGTTCTTCCTCATCATCGATGAATTCCGTCCACTTCATTTTTCCGTCGATCTCTTCACCGGAATAACCGGTCAGTTTGCTTAACTCCTTGTTGGAGAGCGATATAGTCATATCTTCTTCAACGAACATCATGCTGGTGCCGGTATTCTGAAATATAGTCCGGTATCTCTCCTCCGAGGAGCTCAACGCGGAGTACAGCGAGGCGTTTTCGATAGATATTGCGATCTGACTCGCCATAAGTTCTAAAATGCTGAGCTTTTCCGGGGTGAATGCCCCGGCCAGCAGGTTGTTTTCCAGGTAAAGCATCGCAATCAGCCGGTTCTGTTTGACCACCGGCAGGCACAGCAGCGAATGGGGCAGGTTGCGTTTGATATAGGGGTCACTGGCATACAGGCTCTTATCCTGGGGGTCATTTATTATTATTGATTCCCGGGTATTTTTGACATAATTGATTATGGACCAGGGCAGTTCGACCGTCAGTTCCTCACTATTTTCCATCAGCTCGATCCGGCCTTCTTGTACGGCAGCCTGGATGACCATGCGCAGACGGTTTTTTTGACTGGTCAGCAGTATTCCCCGCTGGGCCCCGGCATGTTCGATAACGATATGCATAAGTTTCTCCAGTAGCGGTTCCAGCATCATCTCTTCGGAAATTGTGTGGGAGGATTTCAAAACCGTGGCCAGATCAAGGGGTGAAAGGCTGTCTGGATGCATAGCCCTGGGCAGGTCCAGTACGCCAACCGGATAACTGGTGATGGTGGCCGGGATCTGATTATATTTATCCATGTCCTTGACTTTGGCATCCGCGCCCCAGCGCGCATAACAGGTACGGGATTCTTTCAGAAGAGCCGAGCTCAAGACCAGATTGCCCGTCTTGTAATGCAGCCGGCCCAACAGTTCCAGGGCCAATGCTTCCTCGTAGGCATACTCGTTTTGGCTGGCCAGTTCTATAGCCCGGAGAAAATGCTGTTGAGCCAACAAATATTCGGAATTTATACGAGCGAGCTCGCCTTCGACCATATGCCAGCGGTGCTGGTGGTTCATCGGGGCATGATAGGCCCATTTTTTAAGTTTTTTCTGGTTGCGGGCGACTCTTTTCAGTAGATTTCTTTTTTCGCGGGGGTTGGCATCATCCAGGGAAGCCAGCACGGCCAGCGAATCATAGGCGAAAGAGTAGTAATAGAAGTATTGGGCGGTAGAACTGAAAACAAGTTGCCGGACTCGATCAGCATATTCCCGGGCATGGGTGTAGTCATTGAAGATATAGGCCAGCAGGAGTTTGTGGAAATATACCTGGAATATGCCGTAGGAATCATTATTGGCTTCATGCAGCGGCAGCATCTTTTCTTCTTCGTAATATGGCCCATTAAGACAGGCCGGATCCTGAGTTTCATGGAGCAGATTGGCTATGGCTTGCTGGGTTATGGCTATATAGATAAGGCTCCCCTGCTGCTTTAATTGGGTAATAGTCTGGATATTGCGTTCTATGATCCTGTTGACCAGGTGCAGGGGTTCCCCCAGCAGAAACATGTAACGCGGATGCAGGGTAAGAGAACGACCGGCGTATTCAAAATCACCGGTTTCCATTCCTATACGCGAGGCTTCCAGCAATCCGGGCAGGCAGTCGCGGAGATGCTGTTTGGAGTGTGTTGAGAAACCGTGCACAGCATAAAGTGTTTTGGCTTCGGCTTTGCTGTCCGGAATCCTTTCTTCCAGCAGCCGCAAGGCCAGCTGACCGAAACGATAACCGGCTTCAATATCCTGATAGCGGGCGCATAAGACAAAGCCATAGGTAGCATAGCCGTAAGGAGATACCCTGTGGTGGCCGTAGCGGATAGAAAGTTCAGCCATCAGACTGGCATCCAGGGGCATCAAGGGATCGTTCATAATATATAGGGCCGAGAATATGGTATTCATGATCTCGATCTGGGCTATACTTACCGGATCGGTCATCTCCGGCTGGTCAAGCAGTTCTTCGATCCTTTTTCCGCGCCAAAGTCCGGCTGTGACCCATTTTGTCCACATTACGTGCAAGTCTATATTGAAGGTACGGGGCATCTTGGGTATATTCGAGCCTAATAGCCCGAGGATCTCCAGACCGGTTTCAACTGCTTTGTTTATACGGCTTTGAGCTATATAAAAATCGATCCTGACCATGTAAGCCATAGCTTTGTCCAATACCGTATGGGCATTAAGAATTACGCTGTCTACCAATGAGTTGGTTTCGGCATACGATCCCAGGAGGTAAGCGGCTTCAGCGGCCTCCTCATGTAAGTGCAGGGTAAGCTCATAATGAAATTTCCAGCTATCCCGGTCAAGCAGCCCGATACCAGTCTGCAGATATCTAAAGGCCGGCCCATAGGCAGTGGCCGCTTTGGCTTTTTTCCCTGCCAGCAGGTTATAGTAGGCCAGACGTGCTCTGCTTCCCGGTTCAGTGATGAGGTCCAGGGCCATATTCAACTGATTGACGATGGCAAAGATCTCGGCTTCCAGATTTTCAAAGGAAATGTTTTCAACCAGCATATTGCCTATCTGCAGATGGATATGTTCCCTGGATTCTGAGGGGATCAGGTTATAGGCGGCCTGTTGGATCCGGTCATGTTGAAAACGATAGACGTTTTCAACATACTGCAGCACAAGTCCTTCCCGGATAGCCTCCTGAAGAGCTTGCTGCACCTGTTCATGGCTGGTGTTGCTGCCCAGGGTGAGGGTACGCAGGTCGAAGATGCTGCCGATACAGGCACCGATTTGCAGTATTTGCTGAGTGTCTTCACCCAGACTCCGCAGCCTGACCAGCATAAAATCGACGACGTTATCGGTATAACCGGTCTCTTTTATGTGGCCGATGTCCCAGTTCCACCCGCCCGGCACCTTGTCAAAGAATATGAGGTTTTCGGCATGAAGGGATTTGAGCAGTTGGATCATGAAAAAGGGATTACCGGCGGTCTTATCATAAAAGATCTTGCCCAGTTCATTGATATCACTCAGGGCATTGGGCAGGGCATCGGCCAGGAAGTTGGTGATATCTGTAATAGACAATGATCTTAATTCAATATTGTGCATCAGCTTGCCGGATATGCTCTTGAGAGTATTCATGGCCAGCCACAGCGGATGATCCCGGGTCACTTCATTGTCACGGTAGGAACCAATGAACAGAAAAGGAGGCAATTCCGTTTTACCGGTCAGGTACATCAGGAGCTTAAGGCTGGCCGGGTCTATCCATTGCATGTCGTCCAGGAACCAGACCAGAGGACGTTCGTTGCTGCCAAAGACACTCATAAACTGGCCAAAGGCCATGTGAAAACGGTTTTGCGCCTGGGCCGGAGGCATCTGCATCACCGGTTTTTGCTTGCCGGTAACGATCTCCAGCTGCGGGATCAGGTCGATTATCACCTGTACATTGCCCCCCAGGGCATTGCAGATCTTCTCTCTCCATTCCTCCAGCACCTCGTCGCTTTCGCTCAGCAGCTGCTGTACCAGTTCGGAAAAGGATTCTGTTATCGTGGAATAAGGTACTTCAGTGATATATTGTTCGAACTTGCCCGAAATGAAATACCCGTAGCGTCCTGCCGTCGCCTTAAACAATTCACGGACCAAAGCGGTCTTGCCGATACCGGAGTAACCAGAGACCATTACGACCTGCGGGCTCTGCCGGGTGGTCACCAGGTCGAAGGCGTGGAGCAGTTTGTCAAAAGCCGCTTCGCGACCGTAAAGGCGCTGGGGTATGAGCAGGGTATCTGAAATATCCTGACTGCCGATCAGGATATCAGCGATCTCTCCGTTTACGTTCCATTGTTCCAGGCATGCTTCCAGATCATAAAGCAATCCGTGAGCGGTTTGGTAACGTTCCTGGGGCGATTTGGACAGGAGTCTCATTATTATGGCAGACAAAGGCGCCGGGATAGCCCGATCGACCTCAGCCGGAGGCACCGGGTTACGAGCGATGTGGTAATGGACCCATTCAAGTGGTTCGAGGGAAACAAAGGGCAGTCTGCCGGTCAGCATTTCATAGAAGGTGATCCCCAATGAGTAAAGATCACTGCGGTAATCCAGTCCCTGGTCGAGACGTCCGGTCTGTTCCGGAGAAACGTAGGCCAGCGGTTGATGATCAGCCAGATTGAGGCCCTGCAACAGGTTGGGACTGGCCAGCAGTACCTGATCACTTGGCTCATTGATGACGAGGTGCTCAGGGTTGATGCAGGAATGGACTCCCGATGCCTGATGATAATCCTTCAAGGCAGCGGTTGTATTACGGGCAAGCAATAAGAAACGCCGGGTAGGCATGGGTTGGCCGCCCAGTTCCGCTCGCAGCAAGTGTTGACCGAACATTGAATCACTGCCCGGGAATCCGGGATCTCTCCTCATTTAAGCACCCCCGTCTCAACTGTATGAAACGATGCAGCCAACCATGCAGGACTGCCGGAACGAAAGAACAAAAGGATGGTTTAAAAGGCCGTGTCGGGATTGTCTTTTCTGATCTGGATGAATTCATCCTGATGCTCCAGGATTATTCTGACCAGAGACGGCTCGAATTGTTTTCCGCTTTGGCTGCGGACATATTCTAATATATCGGGCAGCGGCCAGGCATCCTTATATACCCGCCGGGTGCCCAGCGCATCAAATACGTCGGCAAGAGCTACTATTCGTCCGAAGGGATGGATCTCGTCACCTTTGAGACCGTTGGGATAGCCGTTTCCGTCCCAATGTTCGTGGTGCTGCAAGGCGATCAAAGCAGCTGTTTTGAGGATGGGTCGTACTGATTTCTTGAGCATCTCATAACCCAGTTGGGCATGGGTCTTGATGATTTCGAATTCTATCGGATCCAGGGTCCCGGGCTTGTTAAGTATGGTATCCGGAATAGCTATTTTCCCTACGTCGTGGATGGGAGCCGCCATGCGTAAAAGGTTGGCTTCTTCATAGGAAAAACCTGATTTTTGAGCCAGCAGCCGAGCGTATTTTGAGACCCGCTTAACATGCTGACCGGTCTCCAGGGAACGGGCCTCCGCGATCTCTCCCAGGGTATAGATTATTTCCTTCTGGGTATCTTCTATCTCCTCGTTAAGGTGTATATTATCGAAGGCAGTTGAGATGTTGGCAAAGAATATCTCGATCAGTATCTGGTTCCATTCGTTCAGGGGTTGGGTCCCCTCCAGGTAAATGATATTCTCCGAGCCCATTTTGCTGCTGAAGTATATGATCATGGCGTTGGGCAGGTAGACGCTTCTCTTCTGCTGGAAGGTACTCATGACTGCTTCACGGAGCCGAGGCGGAAGCTGGTCGATAGTCCCGTTCTGCATAAGTGTTTCATAATAGCCGGTGGCCGCAAGTATCTTGAAGTTGTTATGATGCTGCCTGGTCACGGCAAAACCGTGGGCTTCCCCGTAAAAGGAGAACCTTAAAAGAGAGGTCAGCTGCGATAGGATACCTGCAGCCAGCTTTCCCATTGATTGCAGTTCATACAACGTGGAAAGTGATTCTATGACCTGATGCAGGCCCCTCCGGTTGGAGTCGATAATGCTCAGATCGCGGTATGCCCGCAGTGAAGCCAGAATCGAGGTCATCAGTTTTTGGGCGGTGAGTTCGGTCTTTTCCTTGTAATCGTTTATATCGTAATCGGACATGATGGTCTGCTCCGGGGCTTGGCCGGGGTGTCCGGTGCGAAGGATGATGCGGACCATGCTGTTGCTCAGGTCCTGGCGGATAAAACGGGCCAATTCCAGGCCAGCATTGTCTTCTTCCATCACTACATCCAGCAAGACTACTGCCACATCGGGGTTTTCCATCAAGAAAGCCTTGGCTTCCCGGGCTGAATAGGTGCTGATCAGATCGACCGGCCGGTTTTCAAAACTAAAACGTCTCAGCACCCACCTGGTTACCCGGTGCACCTCCTCATCATCGTCGACTATGAGTATTTTCCAGCCGGGAGGGAGATCTGATTCATCTGGAGAGGGCTGGGAGGATAAATCAAGCTCCGGGCGAAAAAGTATGTCACTGTTTTCCTGCATACCAACGTGCTCCTTCCCATGCTTTGTGATAATTTCTGATGCAAGCAGGTATAAATCACGAGTCAGTAGTGTGCTGGTTATTTGGTCAGATACAGGATACTGCGGCGAATTCCTTTTCTGAAAAGGCTGTGTTATGAACTGCATATATTTTTCGACATTTTATCTGTAATGGACAGACAGACAGGAATAAGCTGTAGACAAGGTAATGCATATAAATTAGGAAACATTACCTTTATTAAATAACTATAACATAACATTTGAAAAGCCAAAAGAATTTCCAATAAATAGAAAGATATAAATAGATTTAAAAAAGCGGGGTGATCCTCAGATGAGGAAAACCCCGCTTGGTTTGGTCTGATAGTCGATATTACCGGGCGCCCTGCGGCGGCAACGGCGGCACCTTGGGCATATTTCCGCCCTGTGGCATTTGCCCGCCCTGCATCTGGCTCATGTCTATCACCCGAACACCAGCCGGCAGTTCGAACAGCGAATCATTCTGAACGCCCATAGTTATGTTTTTATACTCGATGACCATCTTGTCCTGGTCTTTGCCGGATTCCACCCTTACCGGCATGCCTATATCCTCGCGCAGCCACATTTTAGTATCGCCTTCGGGAGTAGAGGTAGTGACTACTACACAATCGTAGCCATCCATTTTCTCATTACCGGCTATCTTGAAATTGGCCAGATCCTCGGCAGAATTTGCCCATTGATTAGCGCTCTTTTCCCGCGGTCGGGAAGATTTCATGGCAGTATTGGCAGAGGGAGTGTACATATAAGTATCACCGGCACCGTTAGATAAGATGACCGATTTCATACCGTTGGCGTCCAGCTCTATCCTTATTTTCTTGTCGGTCATAAAACACTTGGAGAGGGTGGTCATGGTACCTTGCGGCCCGTTTATGGTGGTGGTCATATCGTAGGATACCCCTTTGATCCCGCTGGCAGATTTGAAAAGCTTCTGGAGCTCTTTAGCGTCACTGCTGTCCGACTTTTCAGTGACCCTGGCTGGATTCGAACTCGTGGGTTCATTAGTCTTATCCTTGGAACAACCGGCCAGGATGAATAGCGTAACTATCAACAGCATGCTGGTAAGAACCGTGAGTGATTTCTTCACTGACAACTCCTCCTTTATCAAGTTTCAAAACAACACGGGTTCGATTCAATCCCCCTTTCGAACGGGAATGATCAATTTGCAGGCATAGTATCACTATGAATATTTTAACCCTGGTCGATTCAAAAGCACAATAAGGGTTATGATGCGGAATACAGGCCCCTTGGTCATGCCGTATGAGCATCCGGGCCAATTATCTTGATTCACCTCTGATTCCACTGAAAAATCACTCTATTTCCACTTTCCACTGCTAAGGTATTGCCCGGAGGTGGAAACGATGGATATCAAGATCGAAAACCTGCGTCAGTTGCCAGCGGTGATAAGGCCTGTATATACTGACAGCGGTGACGGATGTGAGATCATAACCGACAATGG
Source organism: Deltaproteobacteria bacterium (assembly GCA_050258735.1). Lineage (GTDB taxonomy): Bacteria > Bacillota > Syntrophomonadia > Syntrophomonadales > Syntrophomonadaceae > Syntrophomonas_A. The sequence goes on from JBLMZJ010000047.1 coordinate 24,489, forward strand.
TGAGAGTTTTTATGACCCTCGCGGGATGAAATCAGTAAAAAGGCCCTGGCCCGGTCCCATGCCTTGGACCTTAAGGCTCAAGGCACCGTAGTTTCACGGATGCTGGGGTGCAGGGGAGTGCTGCCATTCTACCTGGACAACCGCACGATATATATCCCGTTCAAGATGCGCCGCCCGCTGGCGCCGGGTGATCATTGCTATGGATATGTGCGGCAGGATCAGGCGGCCGATATCGTCATCAAGCAGAGTGCCCCGTTTATCAGGATCAGTAATGGAAGCAGTTTCGAACTGGCTTGCACACTGTCCGGAGCTCGTCAGAACCTGGAGGCGGGAAGACGGCTGGCAGCATTGCTGGCACCGAAGGCTGATGAGGAGGAACTGGTCATTGAAGCAATAAGGAGGATACTGGCCTGGCTGAGAAAATAAAATGGAAAAGGGGTTTAACAAAGGAGCAGGTTTATTATATTATATTAACTGTTTATATCAACCGTCTGAAACTATTGGAGGTATTGAAATTTGTTATCTTTACGCAACAGGAACGGGGAATTCTCAGGTCTCTTTTTAACGATAGCCTGCTTGTTTGTCAGTTGTCTTTTGATTTCCAACATCATTGCCGGTAAGCTGATCACTGTTCATGGCCTGATACTGCCGGCGGCAGTCATTCTTTTTCCGGTGACCTATATCTTTGGTGATGTCATGACCGAGGTTTACGGCTTTAAAAGAGCCCGCCTGGTCATTTGGATTGGTTTTGCCTGCAATTTGCTCATGGCTCTGGTATTTCTGGCAACCATAGCCCTGCCCAGCCCTTCCTTTTGGTCCGGACAGAGTGCTTATGCCGCTGTGCTGGGCACGACTCCCAGGATCGTGATGGCGTCGCTCCTCGGATATTTCCTGGGTGAATGGAGCAATGCCGCTATACTCTCCCGTATGAAGATCATGACTGAGGGTCGCTGGTTATGGACCCGCACCATATCTTCCACCATTGTGGGAGAGGGTCTGGATACTATTATTTTTATCGGTATTGCGTTTTGGGGCACTCTTCCCCTGATGGTACTGGGTCAGATGATGCTCGCCCAGTATCTCTGGAAGGTTATTTATGAAGTCCTGTTGACACCGCTGACTTACGGTATAGTAGGCAAACTCAAACAAAAGGAAGATGTCGATATCTTCGACAACAATGTGAACTACAATCCCTTCAGGCTAGGGTAAAACCCTGGCAGCAAAAGCTATTAAAAAGCTTACCTCAAGGTTAGGATGATAAGTATCCTAACCTTTTTGTTTTTGTCTCGACAAATTTTTCACTTGTCACGGACGAACATATGTTCTATCATTGACGGCAACAGGAAGTGAAACGAGGTGGAGCTTATGTTGTGTCGGGAGATATATAACCTGCAGATCGAGGGCGGTATCCTGGATGGATGCCGGGCCGATTTCAGACCGGGATTGAATTGCATAATCGGGGCGCGGGGAACTGGCAAGAGTACACTGTTGAAACTATTACGGTTTTCCGTTGGTTCTCTGCCCGCGGCCAAGCCCGACAGGGAACGATTTTTGAGGGATATCGCTGCAATACTTGGCTCAGGACGGACCAGCCTGGAATTCTCTAATGAGTTCGGTCAGCGCCGCAAGATAGTCCGCAGCCCCGGGCGGTTTCCCCGGCTGTATGACGAGTCCGGTCAATTGCTGCAAGAGGGATGTGAACTGGGTATCAGGCTGGAAGCCTTCGCACAGGGTGAACTGGAAGGCTTGCTTCTGAAGGAGCAGGGGACTGCCCTGGCCTTCTTCGATAGCATGATAGAAGGAATCGAAGATTTAAAACAGAGCCTGCAGGAAAACCGGGTGCATCGCCAGCAGATACAGGCTCGTTACGAATCAGCTCGGATCGTGATGGAAGAACAGCGAAACCGCTTGGAGCGGAAAAGAATGTTGATGAATGAACTGCGGGCTTTGGACCTGGGTGAACCTGAGCAGAGACAGGCGGCGATGATCCAGGAAAGGGGTCTGGTGGAGGCCATTGAAAAACAATGGCGCCAGCGCTTGCAGATCCTGAGCTCTTTTGCCTGGAGTTCCTGTTGCCAGGGTGATGAAGCCAGCTATCTGAACTTTGAGATATTGGATGAAATGACCGTGCTGTCTGATCAGTACCGTGAGCAAGTCCAGCAACTGCTGGGACAGGCGGCAATCCTCGCCGGGGAAGGCCTGGAACGGTGGACAGAGGTCAGAGCCAGGCTGGAAGCAAGACATGAAGAGCAGGAGGACGAATTGAGGGAGAGCTTGCGCCAGCATGGTTTTCAGGCTGCCGAACAATTACAAGAGGAAAAAAAGCGGCTCCTCCAGGAATTGGCGGCATTGCAGGGCTGTGAGGAGGAGGGCCGTGAAGCAGTCAGGCTCTGCCAGCGCTTGCGTGAACATAAGAGCCTTTTGGTGATCGAGGCCAGAGAAATAGAAGACGCCATAGCCGCCAAGCGCTATCGTTTGGCAGAGCAGCTCAATCTTAACCTGGCCGCCAACCCGCTGATACAATACCAGCGCCGGATACACCGTGAAGAGTATATCGAATTCCTGACCACTCGCCTGAAGGGATCGGTCAAACGCGGCTTGCTCGAGCGCATCGCCACCATGGTCAGACCAGAACAGTTATGGCAGTTGGCAGAAGATCACTCTTACGAGGCGCTGGCCGATCTGGTCCATTGCTGGCAGGAAGAAGCCATGCAGGTATTGCTGTTGCTGGGGGCGGGGGGCGACGCCGGACGTTTGACCGAAATCGAATTGAGTGATGAACTGAAGATCTATTATCAACCGCCCAATGGCATGGAACCCATGGAAGCAGGACGGTTGTCACCCGGACTGCAATGCTCACTGCTGCTGCCTATTTTGCTGATGGCTAGGTCTCAAGTGCTGATCGGCGACCAATTCGAAGATAACCTCGACAATGCCTGTATACACCAGATGATAATCTCGCGTATTTTGAAGATAGGGGACCGCCGTCAGATCATCCTGGCTACCCATAACCCCAACATCGTTGTCGGCGGTGCCGCCGGGCAGGTGATCGTTATGAAAGCAGCCGGTCTCCGCTGCCGGGTGGAGGCCCAGGGTGGGCTGTACGAGGATAGGGTAAGGGAAGAGATCATCACTACCCTTGAAGGAGGCCGGGAAGCCTTTGGCCAGCGAGTGGCCTACCTGGGGGTGGGTTAGATGGTGCCGATCTATCCTGGTCTTCCCTGGTTGAAGTACATACTTGATAACTTTAATGATTATGATGAAGAAAGGCAGCAATTCATAGAACAGCAGCTGGAAGACATCATGTCGCGGCCGACGGCAGGACGACTGGTACGGGAGCATTTTCGGCAAGAAGCACTTGACTGGGTTCCCGCTGGGAGGTACAGCATATTGGAACGGTTTTATGCTTGGTTGGAAGGGAGCGGGGGGTCCAGGGCAGATGGAAAGTCTGCGGCAGAAGACAAGAATTATTGCCTTGAGAAGAGGGATCAAAGCGAGTGGCGCGTAGAAGAGCCGCGGTCCAGCAGTGGATTTCCCCTGCTGGACCTTGAGCAAGCCCTGGTTTTCAGGGAAGGCCGCCAGATACCATTGACTCCGCTGGAAAATGGTATCATGAACTTGCTGTACTCGGCGCATGGTCGGGTGGTTACCCACCGACGCTTTGAAGAATGGGCCCAGGATGCTGGTGGCGGTGCCGGCTGCTACGAACCGAAATATCATATCCGACATTTACGGGAGAAACTTGGTGATGATCCGAGAAAACCTCGGCTTATCAGTAACCGCAGGGGGATAGGCTACTGCCTGAGTACGATGGTGAGAGCGATAAATACCTGAGTATTGATCGTTCCTGCTTTAATCACCCTGTCCACAGACAAGCGTTTGTCAGTACCATTCTGCTGTTGTATATTATAGTAAGATAAGTTCAGCCATAAACGGGCAAACCTGGGGAGAATCAGATGTTATAGACAGCGTGGGAATGGGGGTTTGTGGGTTGAAAGCAATGATTATGGCAGCAGGGGTGGGGTCACGGTTGATGCCGTTGACTCTTGATATTCCTAAACCTATGGTACCTATGGCCAATCGTCCCTTGATGGAGATCATTATTGATGAGCTGCGTGATTTCGGCATTGGGGAAATGATAGCCAACCTTCATTACCATGCCGGGGTTATCAGGGACTATTTCGGAGATGGCAGCAACTTCGGGGTCTCCATAGCCTATTCACCGGAAAAGGAGTTAATGGGTACTGCTGGCGGAGTCAAGCTCTGTGAATGGTTTTTTGATGACACCTTTATAATTGTAAGCGGGGACGCTTTAACTGATATCGATCTGCATGCCCTGGTTACAGAACACCGGGCCAAGGGCGCTCTGGCCACCATAGCCCTGAAAGAGGTACTGGAAGTAGAACAGTTCGGGGTCGTGGTATGTGATGATGAGGGCAGGATAGAGAGATTCCAGGAGAAGCCCCGTCGGGAAGAGGCCCTCAGCAATCTGGTCAATACTGGGATCTACGTATTTGAACCCGAGATTTTTAAATACATACCTGCTCATCAGTTTTATGATTTCGCCAAACAAGTATTCCCGCAATTGATCAAATCGGGAGCGCCTTTCTATGGGACATGCATCGACAGCTACTGGTGTGATATAGGCAGTCTGGGTACATACCACCAGGCCCATCTGGATATGCTTAACGGCAAAATGGCTATAGAACCGCGGGGCGACCTTGTGCGTACCGGACAAGGGGACCAGGTGCTGCTGGGCGAGGGGGTACGTATCGGAGATGATGTCTCGTTTTCCGGACAGGTTGTGTTAGGGCCGGGTTGTACACTCGAGGGTAATATCCACGTGGAAAATTCTGTCCTCTGGGAGAATGTTCAAGTAGCTTCCGGTACGGTAATAAAGAATGCCCTGATCGGTGCAGATTGCCGGCTGGGACAGCAAGTAAGGGTAGAGGCCGGTTCGGTCATCGCCAGCGGCTGTCGGGTGGATGATGGAACCGGGGTCGCCAAAAATACCCGGGTCTTTAATTGCCAGGATGGGGTAATGAAATTAGAACAAGGATAGATATAGCTAGACATTAGAAGAGGGGCAAATATGCCCCTCTTTTTGTATTGATAACTATTGCCCCAGCATTTATTGTGCCAGCATGGATGCCAAATTCTTATCCATTTCCTTCATATCGAGTTTCTTGATTCCTTGCAGCCCTTCTTTGGAGATCGGTGTGGTCTGGAATAGGCGCAATCGGCTGCTTTCTTTGTCTAATATAGCTGCTTCCATACCGAGTTCCTTGCCGTCTTTAAAGATCTTATAGACCACTACTGCGGTTGATTCACCCTTGCGGGTGTACTGCGGCATTACTTCTATAGAAAGACCTTCAAACTGTGCAGGATCTGCACCTTGTTCCATTATAAGAGCAATGTCCTCCTCGATCTTACTGCGTTCGGCCACCAGGGTCGCCGGTGACAGGCTGGCATATTGGGGCAAAGCCTGGGCAGCCAGGAAAACGCTGGTATGCTCGCTGACAGTCTTAAAATCACCTGAAAAATATGCGTCGTAATAGGTGGTTACCACCTTTTCCGGATTAGCATACATTACAAATGATGCGTAATAGTACATTCCGGCGAGTATTGCTATCACGAGGAAGTAAAGCAATGCAGGTATTCCGTAGGATACCTTCTTTTCAATTGCCAGATTTGAACTCAAGATAATATACCTCCATTCATCTTCATGGATACAAGTCCCTGATTCATGTTGAATTGTAACAGATACATAGGATATAAACAATTAAAATGGATTCAAATTGGCTATGATATTACGGTTACTTATTATGGGACAAACTGTTATTACATTGACGTAGTAGGTGATTTCTGCTAAGATTATGGCGAATATGGAGACGGTAATACCCGTAAAAATGGGAGGAATAGATATGTCTAAAAAATCCGTAGCGTACAAGGGTTCATCCAACTACATAGTGGCTGATGAGTTGAGAAATGCTGTCAACATAGCCATCGCCCTGCAAAAGCCCCTGTTGATCAAAGGTGAGCCGGGAACGGGCAAAACCATGCTGGCACAGAGCATAGCAGATTCTTTGGATATGGACCTCATGATCTGGAATATCAAATCCACTACCAAAGCCCAGGAAGGCCTGTATGTGTATGATACCGTACAGAGACTGTATGACAGTCAGTTTGGTGAGGCGAATGTAGCCGATATCAAGCAGTACATCAAGCTGGGCAAACTGGGTGAATCTTTCCTGGCGGATGAACAAGTAGTCCTCCTCATCGACGAGATCGATAAGGCCGATCTGGAGTTCCCCAACGATCTCCTGTGGGAATTGGACCAGATGAGCTTTTATATCCCGGAGACCAAGGAAACCATCAAGGCCAAGCACCGGCCTATCGTTATCATAACCAGCAACGCGGAGAAGGAACTGCCGGATGCTTTCCTGAGACGCTGTATCTTCCATTACATCGCTTTTCCCGATCCCGAAGGCATGGAAAAAATCGTGCGGGTGCATCATCCTTCCCTGGACCGGCGCTTGATGGAGCAGGCCATGGATACCTTCTACACCCTGCGCAACGTGCCCAATATCCAGAAGAAGCCCAGCACCAGTGAACTTATCGACTGGCTGCAGGCCCTGGTGGTCGGGGGCATCAATCCCAACCGTATCAAGCAGGAACTGCCGTTCCTGGGCGTTCTTCTAAAAAAGAACGAGGACCTGGATACCCTTTTGAACCAACTCCACGGCAAAGCCCAGAACCGTCCCAATCAGCCGGTCAATAACCTGAACCGGTATTATCGCTAGCGGATAAAAAGACGATTTATTGCCACAGATTAACACAGATGGACACAGATTATAATAAACGAGAAACTAGATGGTTTTTCATTATAACAATGATCATGAGTGTATAAGGTTTTGAATTCTTACTTGTTAAAAAATCTGTGCAAATCCGTGTAAATCTGTGGCTAATTATTTCCTGGTAAGGAGTTTTTATGTTTACGGAATTTTTTTATACATTGAAAAACTT
>JBLMZJ010000048.1:0-24661 GCA_050258735.1 Deltaproteobacteria bacterium
ATGATTAACCGGTGATAATCTGTAGAATAATGGCTTCAAAGAAAGGTGATCGTATGAGAATAACTATTGCACAATTGAATCCTACGGTTGGAGACATAAACGGCAATCTGGCTAAAATGGCTTATGCCTGTTCGGAGGCTGGAGCAGAAGATAGTGATTTGATCGTATTTCCCGAACTCTTTTTGGTAGGCTATCCTCCCCGTGACCTGCTGGATCTGCCTTGGTTCATAGAACGATCACGAGCCGCTTTAGAAGAGATATGCAAAATTTCTCTTCGATACGCTAACACCGGCGTATTGTTCGGTATGCCGTGGCCGCACGGTTTTCCCGGGCGGGGACTTTACAATGCGGCAGTACTAGTCTATCGGGGGGAACTATGGGGCTGCCAGTATAAATCACTGCTGCCGATCTATGATGTATTTGATGAAGCCCGCTATTTTGATCCCGCCCCCAATATCTGCCTGCTGGATTTCAAGGGACAGCGCCTGGGCATATCGATCTGTGAAGACGCCTGGAATGACCCCGAATTCTGGCCTCGGGGCAGGATCTATGAATTCGATCCCATTCAGGCCCTGGCCCGGCAGGGAGCTGATATACTTATAAATATTTCCGCTTCCCCTTTTCATGCGGGCAAAGAGCAGACGCGCTATAGCCTTATATCCAGTCATGCCCGGCGTCATAAGCTGCCTTTTGTATATGTTAATCAGGTTGGAGCCAATGACGAACTTATCTTTGATGGATGCAGCATGGTTTTTGATCCCGAGGGACAACCAGTGTTGATCGCCCCTGCTTTTAATGAATTACTGACTACCGTGGACCTGACGAATGATCCTGCTGATCCGGTCGGGTTCGTTCCACAGGAAGATATAGCAACTATAAACCAGGCCCTGGTGCTAGGTGTGCGTGATTATATGAGAAAATGCGGTTTCAGAAGGGCAGTGCTGGGCCTGTCCGGAGGGATCGATTCGGCGGTGTGTGCTGTTTTGGCAGTTCAAGCGATTGGACCCGAGAATGTATTGGGCATTACCATGCCCTCACCTTTCTCCTCTTCAGGGAGTGTGGATGACTCCAGACAACTGGCTGATAACCTGGGAATGGAGATTAAACACATCTCTATATCAGAAGTATATGACTCATATCTGGGCACCTTGCATGAACATTTTTCCGGTAAACCGCATGATATCACCGAAGAAAACATCCAGGCCCGCATACGCGGCAATATTTTGATGGCTTTTTCCAACAAATACGGTCATTTGGTGCTTTCCACCGGTAATAAAAGCGAACTGGCCATGGGCTATTGCACGATGTACGGTGATATGAGTGGGGGATTGGCGGTCCTGGCCGACGTTCCCAAGACCATGGTCTATGAGCTAGCAAACTATATAAACCGGGACAGGGTCGTTATTCCGGAAGCTATCATCGTCAAACCCCCTTCGGCAGAACTCAGGCCGGATCAAAAAGATGAAGATACCTTGCCTCCTTACGAAATATTGGATCAAATACTTCAGCATTATGTGGAAGATAATTTCTCTATAACCCAGCTTATCATGGCCGGTTACGATCCGGACATAGTGCGTTGGGTGGTTCATAATGCTGACCGTAATGAGTACAAGCGTCGCCAAGCCGCTCCGGGTCTTAAAGTCACTACCAAGGCCTTTGGGGCCGGCCGCAGGATGCCGATTGCCGCTAAAATCCAGCATGAATAGTTGAATCGCATGTTTTTTACCTCGTTACAAGCTGGAAGATCGGGATAGCCCGAAGGCTATCCCGCGTAAACCTGGCTTTCTAATCCCATATCACCGTAGGCGTAAGCATCTTCCCCATGCAGAGCAACATCCAGACCGATCTCTTCTTCGCTGGTGGTGACCCGCAGGGAGGTGAACAAACTAATTACTTTTAAGATCATGAAGGTCATAAACGCAGCATAGGTAATTGCCACAGCTACTGCGGCCGCCTGAACTAATAACTGGTGAGGATTCCCGAATAGCAGACCGTTGGCATAGGCCGGGTTTACTGCAGTTGATGCAAAGATACCTGTTGCCAATGCGCCGAAGGTGCCGCCTATTCCATGAATACCAAAAGCGTCCAACGCATCGTCATATCCCAGTCGTTCCTTGATGCGGCTAACTGCAAGGTAGCAGATAGGACCCACAAACAGACCGATAATTATGGACGAAAGTGGACTAACATAACCCGAAGCCGGGGTTATTGCCACCAGGCCAGCTACTGCACCGGAAACAGCGCCAAAAACGGTGGGTTTGCCATGATCGAGCCATTCAGCTCCTACCCATGATATAGCGCCCATGGCAGCACAGGTATTGGTTACAGTAAAAGCCATAGCAGCCAGGCCATTGGCTCCTAGGGCACTGCCGGCATTAAAGCCGAACCAACCGAACCAGAGGAGAGCGGCACCAGTTACCACCATAGGCAGATTGTGCGGCACCAGAGCCTCTCTGTCCTTGCCATAGCGCTTGCCAAGGATAACAGCTGCAACCAGACCCGAAACGCCGGAACTGATGTGAACTACAGTTCCGCCTGCAAAATCAAGGGCTCCAAGCCTGGCCAGGAAACCGCCGCCCCATACCATGTGGGCCAATGGATCGTAGACCAGTGTAGTCCACAACAGGGTAAAAATAACGAAAACAGAAAACTTCATACGTTCGGCAAATGCACCGGTTATTAGTCCGGCGGTGATGATGGCAAACATCATCTGAAACATGGAAAAAGCCAACTGTGGTATAGTCGTTCCATAAACCGGGCTGGGATCGAATCCCACACCTTTAAGGTTGAGAAAGTCGAGGCCGCCGAGAAAACCATGAATATCAGTTCCAAAAGACAAGGTATAACCAAGTATCACCCATTGTACTGACACCAGAGCCATAACGGCGAAACACTGCATCAATATGCTAAGTACGTTCTTCTTACGGACCATACCACCGTAGAACAGTGCCAGACCCGGCGTCATCAACAAAACCAGCGCTGCTGACATCAAAACGAAAGACGTATCTCCAGTATCCACTGCCGGTTTGGTGGCCGCCAAAGCCGGCATCGGCAATAATGCCAGAGCAGCAGTTACCGCAGTAGAAATCGTTAACCCTTTTCTTAATAGATTCATATATATCCCTCCTCAATATCGTTCATCCAATCAGAGTTCCGGCGTTCAGGAATTATCTTCCCAGGGCGCCTTTGCTCCAATCCTGGACGCTATTTGATTGTCGGGATTTTTTATACTCCCAGTTCAGGAGCTGCTATCGCTCAAACAACTTAGTTCCGAGGTCTGCTACAGGGCTGCATCCCCCTTTTCTCCTGTCCTGATACGGATTATCTCTTCCAGCGGGTAAACAAATATCTTACCATCACCGATCGACCCGGTGGAGCATACCTTGACGATAGTGTCACAAATCCTTTCCAGCCAATGGTCCCGGCAAATGATCTCAACTTTTACCTTGGGAAATAGATCTACTGAAACTTCCTGACCACGGTAGAACTGCTTCACATCCTGCTGAAGACCGCGGCCCATGACGTTATACACCGTCATCCCACGAACCTCCATTTCGTTCAAAGCCTGTTTTAACTCCTCCACTTTGGTGGGTCTGATAATCGCCTCAATCTTTTTCATGGTCTTACCTCCTTTTGATCTATTAAGCAAAAAGGCGCTTTATAGACCATCCCTACAGGTCTTTAAAGCGCCATTACTTTTGTTGATCCCGACCCTTAAACATAAAAAACCCGCATCCCCTTCCTCGGAGTGCAGGCCTCTTTGCCCGAGTCATATATTGATCTTTACACTGCAATTATATTCTTCCCTATTTTGACCAGTCAACCACCCGGTGCCAAGTATACAGTATATACTTATGCGGTCGGCAGATATATGGTCTGAAATACCCCATTGTCTAAAACCATATGACCTATTGTTCAAACAAGGCATAGGCGGCTATGTCATGTTCGGAAAGATCCATACCGGTAATCTCCTGCTCGGCACTGGCGCGTATACCAACTGTTTTTTTCAGCAGGCTGAAGATGATATAGGTTGCAGCAAAAGCCCAAAATGAGATAACCGCGATACCCAGTGCTTGAACCCCTAGCAGGTGCCACCCTCCGCCATGGAGCAGCCCTCCTTTTTCCGCCAACAACCCGACCGCCAATATTCCCCAGGTCCCGTTTACACCATGAACAGCAATCGCTCCCACCGGATCATCCGCCTGACGGTGATCAAAGAAATAGACTGCCAATACTACCAAAATCCCGGCAACACCTCCGATCAAAACCGCGCTGGCCGGGCTCACAAAGGCACAACCCGCCGTGATTGCTGCCAACCCGGCCAGCGAGCCGTTAATAGTCATACTGGGATCGGCCTTTCCAAAGCGGAAAAGAGTAAACAGCGCAGCGGCAGTACCACCAGCTGCGGCCGCAAGATTGGTAGTGACAACGATCCTGCCAATATTCATATCCAAGCCGGATAGGGTACTGCCCGCATTAAATCCAAACCATCCGAACCACAGGATAAAGGTACCCAAAAAAGCGAGATGCAGATTGTGGGGGGGCTGAAAATTCACAGTCCCATCATCATTATATCGTCCACCTCGCGGCCCGAGTACCAAAACAGCTGCCAATGCACTCCAACCACCAACAGCGTGGACCACAGATGATCCCGCAAAATCGATCATACCCATCTTGCCCAACCAACCACCAACACCCCAGACCCAGTGACCAGCCACGGGGTAGATCAGACCGGCAGCCAGGAAGGTATATATTATATAGGGGCCAAATTTCATACGCTCGGCCACCGCACCGGAAACAATGGAGGCCATAGCAATGGCAAATGCAGCCTGAAAGATCCAGTAGGCATAGATCGGGATCTTTAATTTAAGGTGCGATAGATCTCCGCTGATAAAAAAACCGCTGTGTCCGAAAATCCCTCCCTTGTCCAAACCGTACATAACAGCAAATCCTATAAACCAGTAACTTAACATTCCAACTGTGCAATCCATAAAAACCTTCATCACGATATTTAATGAGTTCTTCGCGCTAATAAAACCTGCCTCCAAAAAAGCAAAGCCACCCTCCATGAAAAATACCAATGCAGCGCAAAGCAGCACCCAGATGGTATTTACCCCTGCCGAAAACTGACCAATAGCCGCCGAGTCCATATCTCAAACACTCCTTATAATCATTTAATAATCAAGCCACTTAAATAACTAAACTTTTTTAGCGCCGCGTTATTCGCCCATATTTTCAACAGCGAAAAAGATAGACAAAATAAAAGCTCTGTATCCAGACCAACCTTCCGGTCTATACAGAGCAGCTTTGCCCAACAGGAAATCCTACAGTATTTCGTTATTAAATAACCGCCGTAATTTGCTTAATGCCCCGGTCCTCCGTTGAACTCCGATCAAGCTTTAACGCTCAATGCAAAAGCCCTTCATTGAACCGCATTGTTAGTGCTTATTATAAAACTGACATTTATAAAATCGCAACATAAAGATTTTTTTATGGTTGAGTGATTAGGTTGATACCAACATAAAACCTGTATGGCTTCTTCGTAAGCTGGATTACCTGCCGGATATCCTTCCCCATCTACCATAATGAAGCGGATCCTGGGCACGTCGATCAGAACCGGCTTTCCCGGCGGCTGGTACAATTCTTTGAACTCTTTTTTATAATCAAAACCGGCCAGTTCAAACATATCCTTAATCGAATATCTTAATACTTCATGATTGTCCCTGGGGCAAGGTCAAGGGTTAATAATTGTTTTATATATGTATAATTTACCATATCCACGAATATATTAATAATTTAAGGTCCTGGCGCTTAATTCCTTATCAGCTCCGAACTGCCAATACAGTGGAATATTTTACAGCTAGCCATTGAATTGATGAGTGCTTTAAATTAAGGACAAGGAGGTAAGTATTATGAAAAAGATCTGTTCTGTAATCGTACTCTTATTCCTTGTTTTAGTTCCGGTCAGGGGAGCATCAGGATTCACTGTTACTGTTACGCCTGCATCAAAGGTTACCGGATCCGGTCCATACCTGTGCATAAGGAGCGGTAACGGCCAGGTTTGCTATCCAATGCGAATCCCCAGTACTTCCAAATCAACCGGTACGTCCAGAGTGCTGATCAGGGTCAATAGCCAGCCAACCAGTTCCACGCCCACCCTTCCAACCACGGCCCCAAACACTTCCTCCGGACCTTCTCTTCCGGTACAAGAAGATCTGGCGACAACCAACTCCAGCTCCATGCAGCAGGAGATGCTCGGGTACATAAATGCCGAGAGAGCCAAGGTAAATGCCCCGGCCCTCATCCTCGACCAGAAGTTATCTGATGGTGCTTATGTCAAATCAAAGGATATGGCGCTAAATAACTATTTTTCTCATACCTCTCCTACCTACGGCAGTCCCTTTGATATGATGAAGAGCCTTGGCATAACTTATCGCGCAGCCGGCGAGAACATAGCAAAGCATACAAGTGTTAAGGGTGCCCATGATGCCTTCATGGACTCTCCCGGTCACAAAGCCAATATTTTAAATACCAGTTTCAAAAAAATTGGTCTGGGCTTTTATACCTACGGACACTATCTATATGTTACGCAATGGTTTACCAACTAGGATTATTTAAATATACCCCAGGCTGTATCATTGACTATGGCACAGCCTTTTATTTTTCGAATTCCCCCCTCCTTCTTGAGAAAAAGAGATCATTCTCTTTGTCCGAATTTTCCGATAACTTAATTGACCAAAGACAGGTTAGGATTTATAATATAGTTACCAGGAAGGGATCGCAGGATTCCTGACTGAGTCACTCTCCAAACTCCAACCAAAGCGCATTAAGGTGAATCGTACAGGAAAGTCGGGATGAAGGTGTTCAAAGGCGGGAAGTCCGCAATGACAGCCGACTAAACGAGACGGGAAACCCGAAAGGCGGTATGAGGGAGGAGAAAAAGGGTGAATATATCCAAAGGAGGTACTGTATGATCAGTACTCCAAATCTCAGGTAGAAGGGTTTGCAGGACCAGGGAATGAATGCAGGCCCTTCTACATTTTCTGCGGCTATTAACGTCTTGCACCTCTCCTTTTCTCACCATGACCTGTTATGTTATCATTTATTTGTTCCATTTGTACAAATGCTATTTAAAATTATTTTTGGAGGTATCATCCATGCAGGTGAAACCTGACTGCATGCCTTGCTACCTGGTACAGTGCTTGTCTGCCCTGAGCCGGGCCAATATAGATGAGCAAAGACAGCAGGCCATACTGAGCAAGATCAGCCCGGAATTGGCATTATTATCACCCGATCGCACCCCCAGCTTCAATTCCAGCCTGGTTTTATTGCGCTGTTATGACCTGGCCGGGGTAGAAGACCCCTTTGCCCAGGCTAAACAAGCCTCAAACCGGCATGCCCTGCGTATACTTGATGATTTTGCTTTTGACCCCAAGGCCGATGATGCTTTGATAGTAGCCCTGAAGTTGGCACTGGCCGGCAATGTCATCGATCTGGGCATTCAGGATAGTTATGATATTGAGAGCAGCCTGGCCGAAGTAATGAAAAACGAGATAGACGAAAAGAGTTTGCAAGATTTCATCAGTTGTTTGGATACCGCCCAAAATATCCTTGTGGTCGGAGATAATAGCGGTGAAATAGTATTTGACACGGTCTTGATCCAAGTAATGCAGCATATGGGGAAAGATGTGGTATATTCCGTAAAAGGCGGCCCCATTCTAAATGACGCTACCAAACAGGATGCCATTGAAAGCGGCATGATAGATCTGGCGCCGGTGATCGATACCGGCAATCGTTTCTTGGGCGTGGAGTGGAAACTGTGCAGTGAGAAGTTCCAACAGCACTATCTAAAGGCAGACCTGGTGATCGCCAAAGGGCAGGCCAATTACGAAAGTCTCGAAGGATGCGCTCACGCCGGCCCAAAAACCTTTTTCCTGCTCAAGGCCAAATGCCCGGTGGTGGCAGATAGCCTGGGAGTTGCACTGGGTGACTGGGTATTGAGAAGAAATCTGGTGAGATAGCACAAGGCCGAAAGAATATAATCCTTTCGGCCTTTTTGATCAAAGTCTATCCCTTGATCAAACGTTTATCTATGCTGGTGCCGAATTTCTCCACCGGGATCTTGAATTCCGGCATACCGGAAGCATATGGGGCTATCTCGTATTGCGCAAAGTAGACCACCACATAACCGGGTATCAGATAATAGGTCCTGTTTTCACCGATACCTTTAAATCCTTCTTCTCCTTCAAAGTATATTTCCGGCTGTTTGGCGATCTGTTTTCTTACCTCTTCATTGATGATACTTTGATAGGCAAACCCTGGAGTGAAGAGATCTTTCAAAGCCAGGAATCGACCGGTATTTAAATCGATATTGTAGGGAAGACGCTCGGTGCCGCCATGGGCTCCGCCAGTATATTGATAGTTGTCGATAGTCAGACTCAAGATACCATTTTGATTGTAAGTAACAGCATAATCAACTGCTACTTCGTACTTCCAGAAATGATCACCGGTCTTCCGTGTCTCCTGGTAATACTCCCTGGCATCCCGGGTAGTCTGGGCCCGAAGCTGAAGACTGGGGCCGGCTAGTGCCTCATTGATCGACTTTTGTATCTTCTGGTCCTTCATGCCGCTGATCTGTGGTATCCTGAGACCGACCTTAATGGCCTCTTCATCGCTTTTTTCCGTCCTGGCCGTTACTTTGACCGCCTTTAGCATCTTGTGCTGTGGTTGAACTTTTGTAATTCCTTGTTGGGGCTTTTTCTGATCCGACGGTTTGGCACACCCAGCCATCGCAACAAGGGATACCAAAAGCAATACCGCAGTCAGACAAATAAGCAGCTTACCGACTTTTTTGTAATCATCCGATTTATTGATACCTCTCATCTATTATCCTCCCTGGTAATTCGATTATACTGTTGTTATTCAAGGATTCTGCAATATCTGTGATTATCCTGCCCCGGCATTGCTTAATCGAGCCATAAAAATGTTTTAAAAATCTACTTGACCTTGTCCCTGGGGCAATCTCCTATACTATAATCGCACCGGTGCAAAGGAGTGTTGTTATTGTACACCATCGGCCAGTTCTCACGAATCTGCCAGGTTTCCGCCAAGGCCCTGCGGCACTATGAAAAAATCGGTCTGCTGCTGCCCGCCCGGGTGGACCAGGAAAATCAATATCGCTATTACTCTCCGGAACAGATCGACGCGGTCAAAGCGATCACTTTCATGAAGGACCTGGGCATCCCTCTCAAAACGGTGAAACAGATCATTGAGCAGGGCAACCAACCCGGGGAGATCGAATTAGTATTGGAGGAACAAAGGACTGCTCTTCTGGAACAGCTCAGTACGCTGAATGGCAGATTGGTCAGACTGGGATGGTGGAAAAAATCAATGGAGGACAGAAGTATGAATGATTTCACCAAGTATGACATTCGCCTGCGTGATATTCCTGAGACCCTGGTTTTCTCAGAAAGAAGAATCTTAACCAGTATCCACGATGAATTGCCGGTAATGCTCCGTGCCCTGCTAGATACCCTGGCGGCCACGGGCGCTGTCTGCTCGGGCGCCCCGATTATGCTTTATTATGATGACTTTTCCAAGGAGTCCTTTAATCCTAACAAAGTGGATGTTGAAGTGGCATGGCCGGTAGCAGACCCACAGTATGCCAACCGAACTTTACCCGCCGTGCGGGTGGCAGCCCTGACCTATGTGGGACCCTACGATGGTCTGGAATCGGCTTATGGAGCGGTTATAGGCTGGATCAACGAAAATGGTTACCATATCGAACTCCCTACCCGCGAGGCCTCTTTGAACGATCCTTCGGTGACGCCTCCAGAACAGCTTGTCACCGAGATCCTGATACCCGTTAAATAGACCCAACCATTTTAAAGGGGATGGTTTTCCATCCCCTCTGCTTGTCAAAGAAGTAGCAGACCGAGCAAAAAATTGAAGGTAAGTTACGAGAGACGATCTTTCAGTTGAGGCAAGAATGATAAGCCACCTCAACAGTCTGGATTTTGTAGGTCTTCGGTGACTCCATTTGCAGGAACCTCAATCTGAGGCGCGAGTAAGCTTCGCGATTGAGGCGTACATGGGGTACGTTGATTGAGCGGGTTTTTTTATAAGAGATTCTCGTTTTTACGGTCTGAAGGGGATGGTTTCCAGTCCCCTTGCTTTATTGTTCTATTTCTCCACGTCTTTGGAGAAAAAATATTCAATAAATCTTTCTCGATTGGCATTCTTGTGACAGTACATATCATGATCGGCCCTGAGCATCATCTCTTCTATGGTTATTGAACCATCATTACAGCAACAATAACCAACCGAGACGAAAATCTTCAGGCGAGGGCCGGAATTATTATAGTCCTCGACTGTTTTGTTGATACGCTCCATGAGACTCTGC
Source organism: Deltaproteobacteria bacterium (assembly GCA_050258735.1). Taxonomy (GTDB): domain Bacteria; phylum Bacillota; class Syntrophomonadia; order Syntrophomonadales; family Syntrophomonadaceae; genus Syntrophomonas_A. The sequence continues at coordinate 10,403 of JBLMZJ010000048.1, forward strand.
ATAATCTCTTCCCGTGATCCCGGACATAATGCGGCGAATTCGTCCCCTCCCACCCGGGCCAAAATATCATTTTCCCTGAAACATTTTCTAAGCAGATTGGAAACTACCTTCAGTAAATGGTCGCCATAATGGTGCCCCAGGTAGTCATTGACCAGTTTTAACCCATCAACATCACATACTACCAATCCCAGCGGGGAAGATCCTGCGTTTTCAAGATGGTGCATCTCATTTTCAAAGTAAGCCCGGTTGTGCAGACCGGTCAGCGTATCATAAAAACTCATGTATTTAAGCTGCTCTTCATAGTGGCGCCTGGCTGTTATGTCCCGGCTGATAGCCTGCAATCCCACCGGTTGCCCCTGATCATTCAGGAGTATAGAGCCGAGAGACTCCAACCATATGTATTGGTCGGTGTAGGCCTGATATTGCCGGAATTGGACCTGTACCGGCTTTAGGGTCTCCATCCCCTGCCTTATGGCCACGCGGACCTTCTCCTGGTCATCGGGATGGATGAATTCAAAAAATGATGCTCCGGGAACTCCCGAATAGCCCAATAGTCTCTCATGTGAAGGCGAAGCATAAAGATAACGTCCTTCCAGATCCGACTGTAAAACGATATCATTCATATTATCCTGGATCAGGCGCAATCGAGCTTCACTTTCCTTGAGCGCCCTCTCAGTATGCTTGGCCGCAGTGATATCAGTAGCTATCCCAATGAGATATCCCTCGGAGCGTTTTTCATTTCGTATCAGGGCGACACTGGAAATGTTCCATACCAGGCTGCCATCTTTGTGACAGACCAAATATTCCAGGCGTTTGATAGGCTTGCCGGTTTCAAAAATACTATGGAGGGATTGCCAGCAATTATCCAAATAATCCTGATGTACGAACTCGGTGAAGGAATGCCCGGTCACTTCTATAGGAGCGTGCCCCAGCAAATGCTGCCACCCAGCCGATACGAATTCGAAAATGCCGTCTCGATTGAGTGTATAGATGATTTCATTGGCATTATCAACAATATTCCTCAACTGTTCTTGACTTTCACGCAGTTTGGCCCTGAGTCTCCGGTCTTCACTTACATCACGGGCAATACATCCGATCATAAAACCCTTATTGGTTTCTATAGGAAAGAACTGAAATTGCACCCTACGTTGACGGCAGTTAGCATCGGCCATAGTAAGTTCCAGCATATTGTCATTCCATGATGAGCGTCCGGTCAGCAGAAAGGACCGGGTTTCGGCTTCTATCTCCATGACCTTTTTCTCCATATCAGCCGAATCCCGGATTATGTGACGATGAGCCTCCCAGGCCGGATAACCCAGTACCTGTTCTCTTTGCACGCCAGTGATATTCTCCATGGCTCGGTTCCAGACTACGAATCGCCCCATCTCATCTATCAGCATGAGTCCATCGATGGACTGCTCCATAAAAGCAGGATAATAATCGAATAAAACATCCTTATCATACTTTCTACCGGTCCGTGGCGGCATGGGACATTACACTCCTTAAAGAACATCACGTTTCAATCATAGACTTTGTTATAACCATATTTCAACTTTTTTTATTTATGTTGCATTTTCATAAATGTATTTCCTTTGCAAGTATAATAATCCGGGTCTGCTGACCCGGATTGTTATAGTCTTTCGTATTTGATTTTATAAATGCTTTTTAGAGACTCTGCAGATATTCCTGAATGGCATCGGCTATCGCGTAGGCTATCTGTTCTCTTGTCTCTTCCTGGGCCAGCAGTTTTTCTTCTTCAGGATTATTGATAAAGCCCATCTCGACCAGGGCCGATGGCATGCTGGTGTGGTTCAGTACATAAAAGGCTTGATTGTCCTTTACACCGCGGTCGACCAGGCCGATCCTGGCTATCATCTTGGATTGGATAAGATTTGCCAGGCGTGATCTCTCTTCACGTTGTACATATAATTCGGGGTCCTCCAGCGGTGCATAAAAATAGGTTTCTGTCCCGCTAGGCCCCGGGTTATTGCTGGAATTACAGTGCATGGATACAAAAACGGTTGCATCAGCTGCGTTGCCCACTTCCACCTCTTCACTCAGTGACATGGTGGTGTCACCAGTACGGGTATATTCCACCTTAATGCCCCTCTGCTGCAACAAGTCACCTACTTTCAAGGCCACTGCCAGGTTGACATCCTTTTCCTTTAAGAAGCTGCCACTAGACCCGGGAGCTGTTCCGCCGTGTCCGGGATCGAGAACTACAACTTTTTCGCCGGACTTCTTAACTATACTCCGCATGAGTATAATATTAAGTTCTTTTCTGGTGCCACTGTTAGCAAAGCTGTATCGGCCAATGTTTGAGGTACTTATCCTGAGCAGGAGATCGTTGCCACTTTGAGTGAATTCTACGTTGCTAAAAAGCATGCCAGTGGAGTAAAACTTATAACCTGATTTAACCTTTATATCGGGAAGCTTTATAACCAGATCGCTGCCTTCAAGGGTGGCAGTCTGGCCTTGGATCGGGCCGATAGAATGGATTATCAAGCGGTCACCTACCGAACCAAAAGCAGTTTTCTCGATGCTGGTTATATAGTTAGGGATGCTTATAATATACTTCTTACTATTTTCAGAACTAAGCTTGTATTCTATCCAGTCAGGGAGGCTGATGGAGACTACATTACCATCTCCTTTACTGACTATAAGCTTACCATCACCAATACTCTCATCCAGACCGCTGAAAGCTGCTAGAGGAATATCTCCCAGTTCATACTGGATCGACCCGCCGGATTCTTTGATCTCTGGTTTGAAACTCTCTTCAGAGCTGAGTGTGATCCTTATCCCTTTGCTGTCACAGGTCTTGGCAATGCGTACCGTGGCGGCTCCCTCGGTCACAGTCGTATCTATGGCAGAACCAGTATTGCCAGGGATGATCGCCGTGGTATTGGGCCCTGATGTCGTATCACCCGAAGCAGCAGTGGCTTCAACCAGCCATGAGGCGACCCATGCCGTAGTGCTCCCGCGGCTGACCTGGTACCATCCGTCTCTTTCATTCAACACTGCCAATCTCTCACCGGGATGGGCAATACTCAAGGCTGTCCCGGAGCCGGAAGGCTGATCGCGCAGAGAGACATCCTGGATCTTTGCGGTCACCGCAGCCGGTCTATCATTGTTATTGCTGCCGCTGTTACTGCTGGTATTGCCGCTGGTGATGGCGACTTTTTGAGCTGCCTGGTTCCAGTCTACTTGTCCGCCGAATGCTTCGGCGACAAAACGGAGGGGAGCCAGGGTGCGGCCTTTTACGATCTTAGCGGGAACCTCTAGGGCGTATTTCTTCCCATTTACTGTCGGAGTGGTAGAATTAATCGGCAAAACCACGACATCGCTGCCTTTGCTGGCGGTGACCGTTCTGGTTTTTTCATTCCAATCAACACTTGCGCCCATAGCCTCAAAAATAGCCCGCAACGGCACCAGTGTCCGTCCGTTCTCGACCATCGGCGCAACTTCAAAGGATAACAGCTTGCCATCAAGAAAAACACTGATACCTTTGCTGGACTTGGCTGAGGCTGTGCTGGTAGCTGACGCAGTGTTTGTACTGGCAGTGGGATCAGTAGTTTTTGTATTAACAACAACACTACCGCTGGTGTTTCCTGGCTGTCCGATTCGGGCCAGATATCCTACTATATAGGCCTCCTGTCCGCCGGAGGTCAGGATATGGTACCAATCCCCCTCCCGGGAAAGCAGAGTGAATGTTTCACCTTGGATAGCCCTGCCAACAGCAGAAAAACTAGTTCCGGGACCAGACCGGATATTCGCCCAATCGCCAGTTATCACAATATCGCCGATGCCAACGACATTGACATACTGAGCCGCGATCCAACCGGTAACCTTTCCATAGCTGATCTGTTTCCAGTCCCCCTGGGTCTGCAGTATGTTGACCTGGCTGTCCTTCAGGATTTTTCCGGCTATCTGATAATTGGTCCCGGGACCAGACCGAATATTGATCACATCATAATTGATCAAACCCTGACCGGCCTCGGCATCTAAGACGACAGCAAACATGACTATAAATACCATTGCCAGAGTCAGGGACAGGTATTTGATTATATGTACTACTCGTATATTCACAAAAAAAGATCACCTCTCGTTAACGGAATATTCGACTCGGGGCGCCATACATTTCAAGCTTCGCCAGGGAAATTTGCGAAATGTGTCACTATAAGTATATACTACCTTGAAGAGATTTTCTTACACAATGGTGCTTTTCGGCAGGAAAACATGGTGCCGGGAGATAATATATGGATATAAGAGACAGTCAGGAGTGATAATTCATGGCCCCTTTCAAGGAGTTCATCAGAGACAATGTATCCCGCTTGGATCCCTATGTACCAGGTTATCAACCCAATCCTGGTGATCACGTGCTCAAGCTAAACGCCAATGAAAATGCCTACAGTCCTTCACCGCGGGTTTTGGAAGCACTGCGTTCGCATATTAACGATGATCTAAGGCTATATCCCAACTCCAAGGCTGCCGATCTGAGGCATAAGGTAGCGGAGGTGTACGGAGTAGATGCCGACCAGGTCATCTGTGCCAATGGTTCAGACGAGATCATTTCTATGATCTTTCGTACCTTTGTCCCGGATGGTGAAGTAGTGCAGTTTACTTATCCCACTTACACTTATTACAAGACCCAGGCAGATATCTATGATGTTCCCTATCGCTATCTGGAAACCGGTGATGACTTTCAGGTGGATATGGATGCCTATCTTAAGGATCCTACCCACCTCAGTTTTGTGTCTAATCCCAATTCACCGACTGGCACACTGGTGCCTTTATCCAGTATTGAGGAATGCCTGAAGCGGTACACTGGTCTCCTGGTAGTTGATGAGGCCTATATAGATTTTGGCGGTGCCAACGAGAGTGCTATCCCACTAATCGATAAGTACCCTAACCTATTGGTTCTCCGCACCTTTTCCAAGTCCTTCGCCCTGTGCGGTATGAGGGTAGGTTATGCCTTCGGCCAGCCCCATCTCATCGCTGCCCTGGATAAAACCAAGGACTCTTATAACATAGCCTATCTGAACCAGATCGCAGCCATCGCGGCTCTGGAAGATTATGAATATATGCTGGCCACTGCTCGTCAGATAGCGGAGGATCGTGAATGGTTTGCCGGAGAACTGTCTAGAATAGGCTTTGTCATGCTGCCTTCAGTCGGCAACTATGTATTTACTAAACATCCGGAAATAGAAGCCGAGGTCATCTATGAAAAACTGCTGGAGCGCAAGATTCTGGTACGCTTCTTCAAACAGCGCAGGGTATCCGAATACATTCGCATATCGATCGGCACCCATGAAGAAATGGAACGGGTGCTCTCAGCCATTAAGGAAATACTGGCATAGACCAGGATAAGGAGCGGTAAAAATGATAGCGGACAAACTTAGAAATGACATCAGCAACGCCTCGTGGATCCGGGCCATGTTCGAGGAAGGCGAGAAACTCCGCCAGATCCATGGTGCGGATAAGGTCTATGATTTCAGTCTGGGCAACCCCGATTATGAACCACCGGTCAAGGTCCTGGAAAACCTGAAAAAGCTTATTGTTGAAGATACTCCGGCCCTGCATCGCTATACCAGCAATGCTGGTTATACTGACGTCCGCGCCTTGATCGCTTCTCGGATAGCTGGGGAGACTGGTGTCCCCATCACCGCAGAACATATCATCCTGACCTGCGGTGCAGCCGGCGGCCTGAATGTCGTGCTGAAGACCATATTGAATCCCGGTGGTGAGGTGATCATTATCACACCTTATTTTGTCGAGTATCACTTCTACATTGACAACCATGGCGGGATCCCGGTACGGGTCCCCAGCGGCCCCGGTTTTATTCCGGATCTGGAGGCACTGACCGGCAGTATCACACCCAGGACCCGGGCTCTCATCCTTAATTCCCCGAATAATCCCACTGGGGTAGTATACAGTCGCCAGGTGCTGGAGCAGATCTCCGCAGTGCTCAAGAGCAAAGAACAGGAATATGGCTCTGAGATCCTGGTCATATCAGATGAACCTTATAACAAACTGGTGTATGAGGGAGTAGAGGTGCCCAACTTTATGTCGGTTTTTCCTCACTGTGCCATCGTAAACTCCTTCAGTAAGTCTCTGGCTCTGCCAGGTGAACGAATCGGTTACATCGCTGTCAGTCCTTCCATCAGCGGAGTTGACCTGACTATGGCCGGAATGGTATTTACCAACCGCACTCTGGGTTATGTCAATGCTCCTTCCCTGTTTCAACGGTTGATCGCATCCTGCCTGGATGAAGGTCCGGATACAGTTGAATATGAGGCCCGCCGGGATCTTATATACAATCACCTTACAAGTCTCGGTTTTTCCTGCGTCAAGCCGCAGGGTGCCTTTTACCTGTTCCCTGAGTCACCGATACCGGACGATATTGAATTCGTCAAACGAGCTTTGAAGTATAATTTATTGCTGGTACCGGGAACCGGATTCGCCGCTCCGGGCTATTTTAGAATAGCGTATTGCCAGAGCCAACAGACCATAAAGAATTCTTTTGATGCTTTCACCCAACTGGCGAAGGAGTTCTTCTAGAATATTCTTTCTTCTTGACCTTGTCAGCCTATGATACTAGAATAAGTATCAATACTAAAACAAAGGGGAGCTGGAGCAATCCGGCTGAGAGTGGACTTGCCTGCAGTCCTGACCCTTGAACCTGATCTGGGTAATGCCAGCGGAGGGACTAGATTGTTTGATCAAACCAGCCGCTTTTCAGCTTTACGGGAAAGCGGCTTTTCAATTGAAAGGAGGGCCTTCATTGCCCAATGCCAACCTTAGCCTACAGGTCCTGCCCAGGGTACCTGATGACCAACTTTATGGAGTAGTCGATCAGGTCATAGCCATGATCCAGGCTTCCGGGCTCAATCATGTAGTGGGTCCTATGGAGACCACGATCGAAGGAGATCTGGATGAGCTCCTGGAACTGGTGCGCCAGGCTCAGAATATCTGTGTAGATGCTGGCGCCAATCGCGTGATATCGGTAGTCAAGATCGATTACAAACCGGGTGGAGTGACCATCGATGAAAAAATCGGCAAATATAGGCCTTAGTATTGCTCCCTGGCTGGCATTCATTATTCTGCTGGCGGGCTGGGAGGCCGGGGTCAGGATATGGTCAGTCCCTCTGTGGATATTGCCCGCTCCAAGCCAGGTCCTGCGGATGACCCTGTCGTCCCTTCCCCTGTTGCTGGGTCATACCGTGGTAACTCTGGAAGAAGCTATTCTGGGGTTCGCAGCCTCAGTGGCCCTGGCATTCCTCCTGGTTTTTTGCTTTAATCTGATGCCCTGGCTGCGCCAGGCTCTTTATCCGCTATTGGTAGTGTCGCAAACAATACCATTGATAACCCTGGCAGTGTTGTTTACCATTTGGTTTGGCTGGGGATTATTGCCCAAAGTTCTGGTGGTGATCCTGGTCTGTTTTTTCCCTATCGTTATCAGTCTGATTAAAGGTATCGATGGGGTGCACCCGGAAATGATCGATCTGTTTCGGTCTATGGGAGCAAGCCGGCTCAAGATCTGGACCATGGTACAGTTCCCCCTGGCTCTGCCATCCTTCTTTGCTGGATTGAGGATCTCTGCCACTTACAGTATCATGGCAGCGGTAATCGGTGAATGGATGGGGTCTCAACAAGGATTGGGCTTTTATATGACTCTTTTGCAGAAGAACTTCTCGGTTGACGGAGTTCTGTCCGCGGTATTGATCATCTGTCTGCTTAGTCTCCTGCTGGTAAAGACGGTAGATTTCCTAGAGTATGTCCTGGTCCCCTGGGGACATCGTCGCAGTTATAACAATTGATAGGAAGTATGTTTTTGGAGGAGGTCGCATATGAAAAGAAGAATAATGACATTAGTGATGATCGGCATCATGCTCTTTTCTCTGGGCGGTTGTTCGCAGTCGGGTCAGGGCACCAAGACAGTTCCAAAACAAAAGGTGAAGGTGATCCTGGACTTCGTGCCCAATACCAATCATGCCGGGTTGTATGTAGCAAGAGACAAAGGATACTATGCGAAGCAGGGACTAGATGTGGAGATAATACAGCCTTCTCAGACCGGAGCCGCTCAACTGGTCGCCGCCGGCCAGGGCGATTTCGGGGTGAGCTACCAGGAAGAAGTCACCACGGCTCGTTCACAGGGCATCCCCCTGGTAGCGATAGCTGCTGTCATCCAGCACAACAGCTCAGGGTTCGCTTCTCCGGCATCAAAAAATATCAAGACCCCCAAAGATTTCGAAGGCAGAACCTATGGCGGCTGGGGCTCACCCATGGAGACCGCAGTGCTCAAGGCCTTGATGAACAAATATAATGGTGATTTCTCCAAGATAAACATCATCAATATCGGGGAAGCTGATTTCTTCACCAGCATGCAAAAGGATGCAGATTTCGCCTGGATATTCCAGGGATGGACCGGTGTCGAAGCAGATTTGAAAGGAATAAAGCTCAACTATATCGACCTCAGCAAGGAAAACGAGGTCTTCGATTATTATACCCCGGTTATCATCTGCAGTGAGAAGCAGATCGCTACCAATCCCGAACTGGTTAGAAAATTCATGGCTGCCACCAGCCAGGGATACCAATATTCCATATCCCACCCCGTGGAAACAGCAGACCTTTTTGTAAAAGCAGTACCCGGTTCCGATCCCGAACTGATCAGGGCGAGCATGAACTATCTTGCCCCGCGCTATCAGGATGATGCCGCCCGCTGGGGTGAAATGAAGCTTAAGGTATGGAAGCGTTACGCCGATTTTATGTACAGCAATAATCTGATGCAAGATAATATCGATCCGGCCAACGCCTATACCAATGAATATTTACCGAAATGAGATGAAATCCTATGGAACTTGACATCCAAGAAGTATCAAAGACCCTTGATCGGGTATCTACCCTGGACAAGATATCTCTACAGGTAAAAGATCGTGAGTTTGTCGCTGTACTTGGCCCCAGCGGATGCGGCAAAAGCACCCTGCTCAATATAGTATCCGGGCTTATCACCCCTGATAATGGACGTATCCTGATCGGGGGGGAAGACTGGACCGGACGAACCGGCCGGGTCAGTTACATGCAGCAAAACGACCTGTTGCTACCTTCGCGCAATATCCTGGATAATGTGATCGTTCCGCTCCTGCTTAAGGGAATCAAAAAGAACCGGGCCCGTGATGTCGCGCATAGTTTTTTTGCTGATTTCGGTCTGGAGGGGTTCGAATGCTATTATCCCGATCAATTATCAGGCGGAATGCGTCAGCGTGCTGCTCTTCTGCGCACCTACCTGTTTGCCAGTGACATCCTGCTGCTTGATGAACCATTCGTTTCACTGGATGCAATAACCCGCCGCAAGATGCAATTCTGGCTGCGGGATATCAGGATAAACTACCCCAGTTCAGTATTGTTTGTCACCCATGATATAGATGAAGCCTTGATCCTGGCTGATCGCATCTACGTTTTCTCGGCCCGGCCTGCCCGGGTCATCCACCAACTGGAAATGGTGTCGATCAAGGGCGATGACCAGGCCTTCCATTCAGCCAAACTAGAAATACTAGATAAACTTATGGAACTTAATAGCTAGTATGGTTTAAAAAATTACCGCTTTGTAATCCAAAAGGCTGCTCCGTGCCTCGTGACCCAGGGCAGCCACAGCCATATAGGGTTTAAAACACTGCTCAAATCTGTATATTGAGCAATATAATTATTGGCCAGTATTACCTCGAACCCACTGTCTTCGGCCAGAAGACTAGCAGCCAGGAGGTATTGTTCCGAATAATATCTAAGGTTCCATTCGGGCGGGTAATCATCCGGCAAAAAGATATCATGAAAACCCACGAAAACTCCGCTTGGTAAATCGGGCAGGATATCCAAAAAGAAAACACTGGCATCAGAATTCATCAGGGTATGGTGAGACCCGTCTACAAACACGATATCTCCGGCACGCAATTCATGAAAACACTTCAGGTCAATATTCTCCAGGCGCTCGCGGATCACGGTATCACACAGCCGGTCGATGTTGGCCCGGGGTTGGGGATCGATCGAGGTTATCGTCGTTTTTAGGTTATAATACCCAATAGTCTCCCGGGCAAATTTGGTGGTATTGCCCGAACCTATTTCAATATACCTTCCCGGATGGTTGTGCTTTATGAGGCCGCAAAGAGAAATAAGATCGAAGCCTGATATCCAGTTATTATGCCAGGCTGCCCTAAGATTCCCTTCATCAAGAACCGCTATGGTCTCAAACAGGTCGTAACAATCCAGAAACTTGGCCAGCCAATAACGAAAAGCCTCCCGTCTTTGATCCAATAATCGATATAGTTTACGATGGGGCGGTTTTCCATAGCCATAGCGCGGCTTCGATTCCAGTGCGTAATTGATTACTATCTGATCACCTGCCAACATGCCGCCTCCTCTAGTTTCAATCATACAAAAGACCTGCGTTATTGATAATCCGCGCTGTTATTTGTACGTGCTTTTCATCCATTCTACGGTTTCCGGGATCCCCTGAGCGAGCAGGATTTTAGGTTCGTAATCAAGATCCTGGCAAGCCTTTCGTATATCCGGTATTTTGACCCTGGTGGTAAATTTCTCTTCGTTCACATACTCGACCCTGACATCATCCTTGCCCAGATAATCAAGAATCATGTCCGAAACCATCTTCATATCATGCAGTTCAGCACCGGCAATATTGTAAACTTCCCCGGCCCTGAAATTTTCCAGGATATTGGCCAGTGCGGTCGTACAGTCGGTGATATAGAGCGAGGTCCGCTTGTGGTTGAGATAGACCGTGTAGGGCAGGTCATGCAGGGCGCGATAGGTGAAGAGACAGATGGCGCTGCGATAGGGATGGTAGTATTCTCCAGGGCCGTAGGTATTGAAAAGCCTGACCCGGACCACCTGGTTGCCATGCATGGCCTGGGCGTTCATGATCTGCAACTCATTGGCCCATTTAGAGATAGCATAGTCATTCATCTGCTTGATCTCCAGGATATCCATGACCTCTTCCAACATGGTAGCCTCATAATCGCCATACACCTCGGAACTGCTGGCAAAAATCATCCTGAAGCCATACTTTTCCTGCAGTCTGAGCATGTTCTTGGTGCCTACCGCGTTACTCATCCACAGTTCTTCATAATAATCTTCCCCGTTCCATCGTCCGAACTCGGCAGCCAGATGGTAGACAAAATCGAAATCGTGTCTGGTAAGGATCTCTTCCAGCGGGCGGTACTTACTGACATCACAGCGGTAGTAATTGTTCTCATGGCTATGCTTGAGGTCGCAGAACCAAACCTCATATCCTCTGGACTTCAGTTCCTGTACCAATCTGGAACCGACTACTCCTTTCCCTCCGGTAACCAGTATCTTCACCCTTACACCCCCAGGCAAATAGTTCTGATTTACTCCATTACTCATCTATCTTATGAAAATGGAAGCTAAAAGGTTTCCTTTGAAGGTGCGTATAATCGCTTTATTTACACCATGAACCCGGTCTTTTCGGTGTGCATAAGGTATAGCAGAAAAGCAGCCGAGGAGATGATACTATGTCCGCAATCTGTGTTGTGGGTCTTGGTTATATCGGTCTTCCAACCGCTACACTGCTGGCTTACGCCGGTCATCGGGTCACCGGCATAGATATTGATATCAACCGGATAAGTGAATTGAAATCAGGCAGCACTCCCATTGAAGAGCCCCGACTTGATACCCTTTTGCAGAGTACAGCAGCATCCGGCAACCTGGTCTTCGGCACCCAACCTGAACCAGCAGATGCTTTCTTTATCGCGGTACCTACACCCTGTAACGCGAATCAGACCTGTGATCTGACTGATGTTGTCGCGGCGGTCGAATCGATTGTACCCTGCCTCAGTTCCGGCAACCTGGTGGTAATTGAATCAACTATACCCCCTGGGACCTGCATCAATGTCATAAAACCCTTACTTGAAAAGTCGGGCGCCATCATCGGTCATGACCTTTACCTGGCCCATTGTCCTGAACGGGTATTGCCAGGAAACATCCTGTATGAACTGGTGAACAATAATAGGATCATCGGCGGCTTTACTTCAGAATGTTCAAAAATTGCCGCTGGTTATTATCAGGATTTTGTTAACGGCCGCTTGCTGATCACCGATTGCACTACCGCTGAAATGGTCAAATTGATGGAAAACACCTTCCGCGATTTGAATATAGCCCTGGCCAACGAGACTGTGCTGATCTGCCATCAATTGGGCCTGAACGTACTCGAAATCATCAAGCTGGCCAATCAGCATCCCCGGGTCAATATCTTGGAACCGGGACCTGGAGTAGGCGGGCACTGCCTGGCCGTAGACCCCTACTTCATTATTGAAAAAGCGCCATCAACCGCCCGGCTGATCAGCATGGCCCGCCAGATCAATACTGAGATGCCTTCTTATATTGTAAAACTGGTCATGAGCCTCCTTAATGGAATCCATACCCCCCGGATTGCGGCTCTCGGAATAACTTATAAGGGAAATGTGGCCGATTGCCGGGAAAGCCCGGCCCTGGATGTGATCGATCTATTGCAATTGTCAGGCTACCATGTTGCTGTTTTTGATCCTTACGTAGAACCTTTCAGTCAAGATTTGGAGGCGGCAGTCCGGGATGCTGACCTGATCCTGATACTTTCTGGTCACGACAACTTCAGATATTTGGATTACCGCACCCTTGCTCTGACGATGCGAACACCTATGATTTTTGACACCAGGGGCCTGCTGGATCCCACTGATTTCGTTGATTCGCCCATATCATTCTATAATCTGGGCAACATAATGACTCATATGAGGCCGTAATCCTGTTTGCTGCTGCTCGGTATCAATATCAGTTGAGGATGTTTATCTCTTTCAGAATAAGAACCGCTGGCAAAGGCCACCAGATTATCACGGATCTCATCACCGATAATGACAAGTCCGTGATTCTCAATAGTTCCATTCAGCCAACTCTGCAGCAGGTCACTTATCTCGAATATCACAAAACCCTTCCATCCTGCAGGGATAATGACAGTTTGGAGGGTATCTGAATACGGGGGCTTGACATCCCAGGTAAGGCTGTGCTGGTCCCAGGGAGCCATTACGGCATGTACGGAGGCCTGTATCGTTCCTTTGAGAATCTGATTTCGATAAATATATAACTGCAGGTAGGCGGTTCGGTAATCCTGGCCGACCGGTAATGAACCGAGGTCAAACTGCAGAAGTGACCGAAAGGCATCGCCCGGATTCTGATAACGGCTTATATATAATGCTGCCGGGTCAGTCCGGCGAAGTTTGTCGCCATGGTTATACTCAGATACGCTTCCGAACTGAATAGGATTAAAAACAATTTTGCCCATGATACACCTCTTAGATCTTCTCTACTTGACCCCAATTGCGGCCTAAATTGCGGATCACACGGTCCGCTCGTTCACGGAACAAGTTGGCGTTGTATATAGTATCCGGGCTACACCATTCATCACTGCTATGCCGATGATGATAAAGGTGTATCGTCTGCGCCTGGGTCAGGCAGAGGGAGCAGCCGTTCTTCTCCAGACGGGACATCAGGTCATTGTCATCATAGCTGTAACCGGTAAAGTCTTCATCGTATCCGCCGATTGAAAAAAATTCCGACCTTTTCATAGCCATCAGGAACGGCAACGTGGTATTCAGACACGGATAATTGCAGAGGTAGGCTTCCTCATCATAATCACCGCCGTTACTATCTACATACTCAAGAAATGACGCGTCTTGATCATCCATGCCAATTGATGTAGCCAGGGTCTTGTTATCCATCAAAACCGGAGGCACCAGTTGGGCGATAGTATCATTGATATGATACATCTCCGCGCAGGAAATAATAAGGACCTTGCCCTTGGACAACTGGGCCCCTATATTAACTGCAAAGCCAGGTACGCGGTATTTTAAGTCACCCTTCAGGTTGCGCTGACCGGTAAATACATATTTTAACGGCAGACGACTCTTATAACTCTTGCATAGTTCCTCTGTAGCATCCGGTGTACCATCATTTAACACGATCACTTCATAGGAAAAGGGTATCCGTTGCCGGGCAAGGGAAAATAGATTCCATTTCAGCAGATTGGGGCGCTGGTAACTGGTTATAAGTATCGAGGCTTGCAGCAAATGATCCCTCCTTACATAAATCCGGTTATACGTTATTTCTATGCGGTCTGTTGATGCTTGGTTCCGTATCACTATATAAAATATTTCCAGTAACAAAACATATATCGGGCAAGTATTTTATAACAAAACCTGGTAT
>JBLMZJ010000049.1:0-3740 GCA_050258735.1 Deltaproteobacteria bacterium
CCCTCCTTGCTTCTTCAAGGTATTTGCCCCTGAATTAAAGATAGGACCACAAGGCCCAGCGTTAGGAATTATATGAATAGAAGGTGCTGTGAGATAACAACGAAGCAACTGCAAATCTGGCGTGATGCGGATATAACTATCATCTTCGACATAAAACCTCGAAATCCTACATTGTGAACAAGTATTTGAACCAAACTTGCTGCAAAACCGCGGGTAAGCAAAAAGTGGCTAATTGACGAAGCTATCTGGGTTTCTGCCGGGGGTTTTTTTCCTTTGGTAAAATCAAGTACAATGAAGAACAGATACTATCAACAACAGGGGGAGAAGCAATGAAAGCATTATTCCTAAAGGAAAATAACCAACTAGTGCTTGAGGAGACAGCTAAACCGGAGATTATAGATGATGGGGACGTGATCGTTAAGGTCACAGCTGGTACCATCTGCGGGTCTGACCTGCATTTTTGGAAAGGCCATTTGTACTATGTACCGGATTTTATTTTGGGACATGAGTTTGTAGGTATGATTGATCAGGTGGGAGCGAAGGTAAAACGCTTTAAGCCAGGTGATCGGGTAGCGGTCCCCGCCATTCCTTTCTGCGGCACCTGTGCCGGATGCAGGACCGGTGATACATATAAATGTACCAGCAGCACAATGTTTGGCTGGCGTACTCATCGCGGCAACCTGGCAGGCGGGCAGGCTGAGTTCGTCCGAGTCCCGTTCGCGGATGTGGGATTGGTGCCAATTCCCGACTCGGTAACCGATAAAGAGGCTCTTCTGGTAGGGGATATTCTTTCCACCGGCTATTTCGGTGTTACTAATGGCAAATTGAAGCCCGGCGATGATATCGCAATCTTCGGGGCGGGTCCGGTGGGGCTATGTGCTGTGGCTTGTGCAAAGCTGTTTACCCCGGGAAGGATTATACTTGTTGACTATGAGGACAACCGCCTGGAAATGGGTAAGAGATTAGGTGCCACCCACCTCTTGAATCCGTCTCAGTGTGAGGTTATTAAGGAAATTAAGAAGATCACGGGCAAGCGAGGGGTGGATGTATCGCTGGATGCGGTTGGACTGCCTTCGACTATGCAGGATTGCATAGATGCTACGACACAGGGTGGGATTATTTCCAATGTTGGTGTAGGTCCGATGAGTTTTGAGGTTTCAGTGGGCAAGATGATGCTCAAGAATCTATCCTTTACAACCGGATTGGTGAACCTGGATCAGATGGGCCGGCTGATGAAGCTTATTGAGCTGAAACATCTGGACTTGACCCCTATCATCACCCATGAAATGCCGCTTTCCCGGATTATTGACGCTTATCATATGTTTGCCGATAAGGAAGATGGCTGTATAAAAGTCATGATCGTGCCGGACTAAAAGTGCTTTGAGGGAAGCTGGATGAAGAAAACAACTGACGGCGGGAGATTCGCTTTTTTATTAAAAGACCTGCGTTTTATTCCTTGGGCTTTAGTAGCGCTCATGGTTTGCTGGGGGCTGTTCAGCCTGGTAATGTATGTCTATCAGGACAATATGATATTTTCCCCCCAGCCCATTTTGCAGGCCGCAGTAGATCAGATAGCTGTTGACTATTCTAATACCGAGAATGTTGAGCTGAAGATGCAGGATGGCACGGTCATTCGCGGCTGGATTGTAAAAAACAATGACCCCAGCCGGCAGCACCTGCTGATTTATTTTGGCGGCAACATGGAAGAAGTATCACACATGGTTGCCGATGTTCAGGACCTGCAGGGGTGGTCGATAATGCTAATGAATTACCGCGGGTATGGACAGAGCCAGGGCCAGCCCAGTGAAAAGGCATTATTCAGTGATGCCCTGGAAATCTACGATTACTCCTCAAGTAGAATGGGGAAACATGCCAGGATAGTAGCCATGGGCCGCAGTCTGGGCACCGGGGTGGCTGTCTACCTAGCCCAGAATCGCCGGGTGGATGGGGTAATACTGGCTACGCCATATGATAGTATATCCAGTGTCGCTCAGGAAGAATACCCGCTGGTACCGATTCGCCCATTGATCAAACATCCCTTTGACTCCATCAGCCGTGCGCCTTCTATCAAAGCTCCGCTGCTTATGCTCATAGCCACCAATGATACTGTTATCCCTAACTGGCATTCCCGTGAATTGCTGAAGAAATGGGGCGGCAGCAGCCAACTGGCAGTCATTCAGGGTGCGGACCATGGCACAATTATTGGTACCACCGAATACTGGGATGCGATAAAGGGGTTTTTACAGTTTAGCAGCTAAACAAAACCAAGGCTGTAGGAAATGTATAGTCCCTTCCGCATATTCCAACGATGTTATCGTGCCCATACATACCTAGCCTCGCCCTGACTAAGAATATAAGCAGCATTTATTATGATTCGGAGTTGAAAAAATGCTGCAAAGCAATGTGCCTGATTCACTGACTGCGATAGACCTTGACCTGCGTAAAAAAGCCTTCCCCAGCCCTCAAACCTGGCGTGATCAGGTAGTATACTTGCTCCTGACCGACCGGTTCAGCGACGGCCAGGAAAAGATCCGCCCCTTATACGACCATACTAATCCGGAAAAGCACAAAATCCGAGATAAAGGGGCCTGGATGAAGGCCGGCCTCACCTTTCAAGGGGGAACCATCAAGGGCATTACTAGTAAACTCGATTACCTTCGCAATCTAGGGGTGACTACGCTCTGGATCGGGCCGGTCCTTAAACAGCGGCCGGATCTTGAGACTTACCATGGCTATGGGGTGCAGAATTTTCTTGATGTTGACCCGCGCTTTGGCATGGTAGAAGACCTGATTGAGATGATTGATCAGGCCCATAAACGAGGCATGTATGTGATTCTTGACATCGTGATAAACCATACCGGTAATAACTGGTTCTACCGTGAAGATGGACACTTGATGTCCAGTATGCCCTATCGTTTCGAACCACCCTATGATTTCGGAGCCTGGCGTACTGCCAATGGCAGCAGCAGCACAGTTGTACGAACTGCTGATGATGGGGTATGGCCGAGAGAGTTTCAGAATCCGGAATGGTATACCAGAGCCGGGCAGATTGAGCGTTGGGACCCGGATGAGGATGAGGACCCCCTCGATGATGATGTGGAGTTCCGGCGCGGGGATTTTTATGAACTAAAGCATTTGAACTTCGAGGATAAGAAAGTTCTGCAGGCGATTATCAAGGTCTATCAGTATTGGATAGGACTTATCGATTGTGATGGCTACCGAATCGATGCGGTAAAACATCTGCCTTGGGAGGTTTCTCGCATTTTCTGCAATGCTCTCCATGAGTATGCGGAATCTATCGGCAAAGAAAACTTCCTGCTGGCCGGGGAAGTGGCTGGGGGCGAGCACATGCAGAAGAGCTATCTGGATGTGTTTGGCCGCAACATTGATATGGTCCTCGATATTGGAAACTCTTCAGACCTTTTGCAGGGCATGGTCAAGGGATTTGTAGATCCTAAGGATTTTTTTGCTCAATACTCGGGGCATGTGCTGCTGGGCAGCCACCGGGAGACTGGCCGCTATCATATATCCATCCTGGATGACCATGACATGGTGCGTCACACCAAGCAGCGTTTCGCGGCCTTCAATGCCACTCCCAACAGCTATCACCAGGTGGCCCATGCAGTGGGAGTGCAGCTGACCACCCTTGGGATTCCGTGTATTTACTATGGCACGGAACAGGCTTTTGACGGCAACATCAGCTACCATGACAATGAGTTTGAACCATACGACGGCTGGCC
>JBLMZJ010000050.1:0-5156 GCA_050258735.1 Deltaproteobacteria bacterium
GATTTTTTTCACCCATTACTTCAGGCAGTATGACGAGATCGTAGCGTTCTTCGGCCAGGGGAATGAAATCCAGATCCAGGGCCTGAGCCGCGGCAAAGATACCCAATCCGGCATCAGCAGCATTATTCTTTACGGCAGCTGCAACAGCCAGATGAGTGTATTCTTCGCGGGTATATCCATTGATATTTTCCGGGTTGATATGATTTGCGGCCAGCAGGAAATCTAATAAGACTCTGGTTCCAGCTCCGGCCTGACGGTTGATATAGCGAATTACTGGACGCTGCAGGTCGAACAGGGAAGTGATCTCCAGCGGATTGCCGGGGGATACTATGAGACCTTGCTGACGTTTGACCAGATTAACAAGCAGCCAGTTGCGGTCAGCCAGATATCGTTTCAGATAGCCGATATTATAATCGCCGGTTTCCTGATCCAACAGGTGAATGCCGGCGAAATGGGTGTCTCCCCGGCGCAGAGCCATTATGCCTCCCATGCTTCCGACATTGGCCGATACCAGACGCAGATCCTGCCTCTGCAGGATGTCGGCCAGAAAGTCCAGGCAAATGTCATGGCTGCCGATGCTGACAATGGTACGATCAATTACCTCTCGGGGCCGGCGCAGTTCGACCTGGCAGGTTTCTCCCGCCTGCAGTCCCTCTTTTCCGCGGGGGATCGAAACTACTCCATCGGCCTTGACCAGGCTGGTGCTGATCCCGGCACCGCGGTTGAGCGGATGGGCTACATAACTGTCTTTGACCGGAGCGATATTGACATATACGAATTCGTCAACTCCGCCAGAAGATGCCAGTTTCCGCGACATGCTGCAGGTCAGGGATTCTGCAAGCGGGGGCTCCGCCCCCTGCTTGCGGTAGATGAGCGGCCGGGCGAATAGATTGAATATCAACTGTGCTGATATGGGGTACCCCGGGACCCCGATAGCCGGTTTGTTATCGATGATCCCTAAAATCGCCGGTTTTCCCGGGCGAATCGCTATGCCATGGACCAGTACCTCGCCAAATTCGGCTATGATACTGGAGCTGTAATCCTCACGTCCGGCGGAAGAGCCGGAACAGATTACTATCATATCCGCTTCATCCTTTACTTCGGCCACTGCCTGGCGCAGCAGATCGACATCATCAATAACGATGTCATGACGGTAAGGTATGGCCCCCCACTGGCGGCAAAGCCCTGCCAGCATGGTACTGTTGGATTCTACTATCTCACCTGGTTGCATATCATTGGAAGCCTCTTCCCTCAGTTCAGTACCAGTCGGAATAATGGCTACCCGGGGTGCCTTGATCACATCGACCTGTTCCAGGCCGGCAGTAATAAAGGAAGCGATCTCGTACGGGCCGATCGGTATCAGGCTGGTTATCAAAAGATCACGGGCTACCAGGTCTTCGCCTACGGAGCGGATATGCTGCCAGGGAACGGCTGGTCTGATAAGCTGAGCCTTATCCCCGATAAAGTTGACATCTTCGATCATAACTACCGCATCAAAGGTGGGAGGCACCCAGTCACCGGTATCGACTTCAATATATTCATCAGGGTTCAGATCCACCGGGTGCTGTTCGTTGGCGCCAGCTGTATCAGCCGATTTTACTGCTATTCCATCCATAGCCGAAGCAACATAGTGAGGTGATGAACGGCGGGAATAAACGGCCCGGCTGGTTACTCGCCCCAGGGAGTTTCTCACCGGGAGGGATTCGCTTTCCGGGCTGAAATAATCGCATGCCTCCAGGGCATCGAAAAAGATCCGGGTCGCTTCCTCCAGTGGACGGTTTTCAATATATATATTGCGCTGCATAGATATCATCACTCCATAGTATCTTTTAATACATTCTAGCTTAGAGGAATCAAAAAGCAAAATCTACTAAGGCAATAGGCATTAGAATCTGTTTATAGGTGCGAAGACCACTCCCGATTATGTGTTTTCATTAGATTATGGTGACCACCTTGGGGGGAATAACAAATCCCTGTAGAAGATAGGTATTAGAACCTCTCTTCATATACCAGACTCACTCCCCGCGTATTGTAAGTAACTTTCTAACCAGATTCCGAAGTCATGATGATGGGCGATTTGACCGCTGAGTTTCTTCCGTTATAATTTAAACATACTATTATGAAGGGTCGAAGACTTGAATATGAACGAATTTTTGCAGGTGGTCACCTTTGGTGAGGCATTGCAGTTGCTCAGAGATAATTTCCCTATGGCCAGGGTGGTCGATATTCCACTGGCCGAAGCAGTTGGTTCTATACTTGCCTCAGATATAATCAGTCCCGAAGCGCTGCCCGCCTTTGACCGCAGCACGGTGGATGGTTATGCGGTAAATGCCGCTGATACCTACGGCTCCAGTGAATCGCTGCCGTCCTTTATGATCTATACCGGAGAAGTCGTCATGGGCAGGAAGACTGATATCACTCTGGAGCCTGGCCATTGTGCCTGGATCCCTACCGGCGGGATGCTGCCCGGTGGAGCCAATGCTGCGGTCATGGTGGAATACACGGAGAAGCTGGCTGATGATACCGTCCTGGTCTATCGTCCGGTGGGACCATGGGAGAATACCATGCAAACAGGCGAAGACGTAGCGGATAATCAATTGCTTTTTCAAACCGGTCACAGACTTCGGCCACAGGATATTGGATTACTGGCTTCGCTGGGTGTCCTGGAGGCCAAGGTATATGACGCATTCAAGGTAGGTGTTATCTCCACCGGCAATGAGATCATACCGGTCAATGAACAGCCGGCTATCGGACAGGTCAGAGACGTCAATTCTCTGGCTCTGGCTGCGGCATTAAAGCAATGCGGGGCCCGGGTAAACAATTATCCGATAATCCCCGATGATTTTGATCTTTTGCAGCAGGCGGTCGATCAAGCTTTGGTTGAAAACGATATGGTTTTGCTCTCGGGGGGCAGTTCGGTGGGAATAAAAGATATGACCCTGGACGTCCTCATGAAATATCCTGAAGCCAGGCTGTTGTTTCATGGCCTGGCTGTAAAGCCGGGCAAGCCTACCCTGGGGGTTAGGATAGGGGAGAAGCTGGCGATCGGATTGCCCGGGCATCCGGTATCCGCCTTGATGATGTTTCATATTACCTGTGCTCCCTTGTTGCGGAGGGAGCCGTCTTTGTGGCGCGAGGGCAGTCTGGTATCCAATCTGGCTTCTCAGCCCGGACGTGACGATTTTATCCCGGTACAGGTAAAGGAAGAAACAGGGGGCGCCGTAGTGGTGCACCCCCTGCTGGGTAAATCAGGGTTGATGTCCATCCTCGCCCTGGCCGATGGCTATATCCATATAGACTACCATCAGCAGGGGCTGAAGGGCGGAGAAAAGGTCAGAGTCACATTATTTTAGCAGTTCCATCAATTCATCACGCAGCTTGCTCCTGAATTGTTCGATAGAATCCAGGTCCATAGCCGGGGTATAGTAGGTCTCCAGTTCATCGTGATAATCCTTGGCAGTCTTTATATTGGCGATGGCATCATTTATTCCGGCATCAAAACGCTGATGCGCCGCGGCGATAGAGCCGTGATATCTATCAATGGCCTCCGCCGGGATCAAGGGATCAAAATCGAGCATTCGTTTGATCTTGTGGCCGGACAGTGCCGCTTCATAATTGGAAGGGTAACCCGAAACATCGATCAATGCTGCTTTAGTGTCGGGCAAAAGGATAATATCAACATCGGTCGGGTCCAGGGGATTGTGATATACCTCTGCCCGGACGGCCCGGATTTTGATAAGGTCCAGAATATGTGAGAAAAGATGGGCCTTGCCGCTTCCCGGACTGCCCTTTATGGAGAAAATTGAAGTATCGGGATCAAGCAGGCTCTCGGCGAATTCCACCAATCCAAGGGGAGTGATGGCTGAAGCAAATAAGTGGCGGGTTGACCCAGAGTAACTGGTGACTCCCGCCAGGAAGTCGGCGGCCAGTGCCAAAACATTTCTGCTCACGGCTTCAGTATTGATAATCTCGTCATAATAGGAAGCCCACTCATCCATGGCTAACCGGCTTTCCTTGAGACGGTTGTAAGCGCGGGAAAAACATCGGCCGATCCTGGCAGTGAGGGTGACGATGCTGTCACGGTTCTGCTCGATAAGGTTACGATCCCAATACTCACCGAGATTGATTATCTCATCTACTGCGCCCGGGTATACCGGATCGACCACATGCGGTGCTGTGCCATCAAGGATGCAGTATTCTCCAGCCCCCAGCACCACCCCATCCAATGAATTGTTATCAGATGAGCACCAATGATATTCCACTTCGTGGCCGGCGGCGGCAAAATCTTCGCCCAGTCGTTTCATAAGGGTAGATTTTCCTACCCCCGGTCCTCCCTTGAGTATATACTTGCGTTTTACCGCTGGGGATACCATGTGATCGTAAAAGGAATAAAACCCGTTACAGGTATTTCCTCCGGGGAATAAATGCTTTATCTTAGCCACCAGCTCACACTCCTAATGTTTTTGTATATATATGAAAGTTTTGGCGGCTTTCCTACAGGATAATAATGGCAAAAAGGAAGGCGCGTTGCGGTTCCCTTAGTGCGCGCCTTTACCCGCAAGGGGCACGCCGCATCCCTAAGAAGCAAGCTTCAAGGGCTGCGCAGTCAATACTTTGTCCTTGACCCTCGTTATGAAAATACTTATATGAACCTGTCTTCAAGTAAGAAGACCACTCCCAGCCAGGTATTCTCAGTAACTGGGGTTGACCATCTTAGGGTCGTGTAGATGCTGCCATATATATGGCAAGGAGCATACTGTCAAAAGTAAACAAAAAACCGCTGATGTTTTCACATCAACGGTTTTAAACTGTGAAAAAGTCCTGCCAGCAGTACTGGTTGAATACTGTGAGAATAGTAGCCAGCTACTCTCGGTGCCACAGTGGTTTTGAGTACGCTCTGTTTAAAAATCAAATACCCGAAAAAGAAGTCAGGAAAAGGGTAACTCTAAGGTTGCACCATTCAATGCCAGCCGCTGCTGAAGGACAATTCCACAAATCTTGTTATTAAGCTTTGAGGTCCTTGTCAGCAGCAGGAGCATCCTTCTTCAGATAGGTGTACCAGTAGAAGCTGCCCACAAAGATGGCGCCGCCCACGATGTTGCCCAGGGTGACCGGTACCAGGTTGTTGACTAAGAAGGTCTTCCAGTTGAATACTG
>JBLMZJ010000051.1:0-39479 GCA_050258735.1 Deltaproteobacteria bacterium
GGGAATAGCCGTTGGAATGGATACCAGTAGAGGGCAGACCTATTATCACATCTCCTGCTTTTACTGCCGATCCATCTATTAAACGGGAACGGTCGACCACCCCCACGGTAAAACCAGCCAGGTCATATTCGTCCTCTTTATAAAACCCGGGCATCTCGGCGGTCTCTCCCCCGATCAGGGCACAGCCTGCCTGCTCGCAGCCCTGGCTGACTCCCTTGACAAGAGCTTCCACCACCGGTGGATCAAGTTTGCCCAGGGCAATATAATCTAGAAAAAACAGGGGCTCGGCCCCATGCACCAGGATATCATTGACGCACATGGCCACCAGGTCGATACCCACGGTGTCATGCACTCCCATCATCTGAGCGATCCTTAGCTTGGTACCCACCCCGTCAGTGCCGGAAACCAAGACCGGTTCCTTGTATTTCAGAGTGTTCAGGGCAAAGAAACCTCCGAATGATCCAATGCCTGCCAGGACCTCAGGTCTATGGGTCCTTGACACCCATTTCTTGATCATATCAACCGACTCCGTAGCAGCATCGATATCGACCCCGGCGGCCTTATAGCTCAACCCATCATTGCTCATATCAAACCTCCTGTGATTCTATTCCTACTGGATATTGACCGCTGAAACAGGCGGCGCAGAAATGAGGCTGGGGATTATTCATGGCGGCTCTCAGCCCATCCATGGAGAGGTAGTGCAGGCTGTCCGCCCCGATAAACTCGCGGATATCCTCGACTGCCTTGGTGCTGGCTATCAATTCCTCGCGGCGGGAAGTATCTATTCCGTAATAACAGGGATATTTGGTCGGGGGAGATGCCACCACCATGTGAACCTCAGTGGCCCCTGCCGCCCTGATCATTTCTACGATCTGGCGGCTGGTGGTGCCGCGGACGATGGAGTCATCCACCATGACCACCCGTTTTCCTTCCACCACCCGGCAGTTGGGATTGAGCTTAAGCCTGACCCCCATTTCCCTCATCTGCTGGGTGGGTTGAATGAAGGTACGGCCTACATAGCGATTTTTCATCAGTCCCTCTTCGAAGGGCAATCCGGATTCCTCGGCGAACCCTAGCGCGGCACAGGTTCCCGAGTCGGGCACCGCAATAACGATATCGGCTTGGATGTTGTTCTCCTTGGCCAACTGCCGGCCCATCTCCCGCCGTGCCTGGTAGACGTTGATGTCATCGATGGTGCTGTCAGGCCGGGCGAAATAGATGTATTCAAAAATGCAATGGGCCTTGCCCGGCGAGTTGACCACATGCAAGGAACGCAAGCCATTCTTATCGATAACCACTATTTCACCCGGTTCGATATCCCGGATGAAGGTAGCCCCAACTGTATCGAGAGCAGCCGATTCGGAGGCCAATACATAGTTGCCCTTTATCTCACCTAAACACAACGGCCGTATTCCCCACTGATCCCGGACCCCAACCAGACGGTCCTCGGTCATGATCACCAGGGCAAAGGCACCCTTGATATCGATCATACATTTAGCCAGAGCATCTTCCATGGTGTCCTGGGAGTAACGCGCCAGCAGGTTGGCAATGACCTCGGTATCAGTGGTGGTCTGGAATACCGAACCATAGGTACCCAAACGTTTGCGTAGTTCCACGGTATTGGTCAGATTACCGTTATGGGCTAACGCTACCATCCCGTTGAGGTAATGGAAAACCAGCGGTTGAGCATTTACAAGAGAACTACTGCCGGTGGTTGAGTAGCGAACATGGCCGATAGCAATATTGCCCTTGAGCTTATTGATATGGTCATCTTTAAAGATCTGGGTCACCAGACCCATCCCCTTGTAGAGCTCTATCTTTTTTCCATCAGATACAGCAATGCCAGCACTCTCCTGCCCCCGATGCTGCAGAGAATAGATCCCGTAGAAGGTAGTGCGGGCCGCATCGGTCTCATTTTTCGGGTCGTTCAAATAGATTCCGAAAACACCGCATTCATCTCTGAATTTGTCTTCCTCTATTTCATATAACACTCTATGGTCTCCTCCCATGCCTTGCTGGCTTCTGCCAGAGGAACCGCGGCGACCGGTTTTCCATTACTGTTGTACATCAAATCACGACCGCCGGCCTCGCCTAAGACAGTTACTGCAATATTATAATTTGCAGCCAGTTCCTGCGCCTTTGCAAGGTTGGCTGGTTTAACACTGATAACGGCCCTTCCCGGAGCTTCCGAGAAGAGTAAACCAGTAAGCTGCTGGCCATTAACCGGCAGATCGACCGTAAAACCGATCTTTCCCTGAATGGCCGATTCGGCCAGACATACGGCCAGTCCCCCATCAGCGATATCGTGGGCGGATAGTGCCAGTCCTTGTTTGATCGATTCCTGCAGGAGATCGATCAGCTGTTTTTCCTGAGCGAGATCAGGCTGGGGTACAGCTCCGCCCTCAACACCCTTACACAGGTACAGGTATTCGGAACCGCCAAGCTCCTCGGACAAACTGCCCAAAAGGATAATGATGTCGCCTTCAGCTTTGAAGTCCATGGTGCAGCGCTGTTCCAGGTTTTCCAGCAGCCCTACCATCCCCACCACCGGTGTAGGATAGATGGCTCCTGCAGCAGTTTCGTTGTAAAGACTGACGTTGCCGCTGACCACCGGGGTATCAAGAACTCTGGCTGCTTCAGCCATGCCGAGGATTGAGTTTTCCATCTGCCAGTATATCTGCGGTTTCTCGGGGTTGCCAAAATTGAGGCAGTTGGTCAAAGCCAGGGGTTTGGCTCCCACACAGGCGAGATTGCGGGCAGCCTCACAAACAGCCAGTGCACCGCCCGCCCGGGGATCCAAATAGACAAACCGGCTGTTGCAGTCTGTAGTAAGAGCTACACCCTTGCCGCTACCTTTGATCCGCAGTACTGCTGCATCTCCCTTGCCAGGCACTACGGCAGTATTAGTCATGACCTGGTGGTCATACTGGGTATATACCCAGCGTTTGCTGGCAATAGTCGGCGAAGCCAGCAGTTGGAGTATGGCTTCGGCCGGGTCGGCTGGTGATATATTTGTAATATCCATAGATCTCAGTTCTTTATAATAAGGAGGTTCCTCGCCTTGCCGGCGGTAAACCGGACAAGATTCGGTAAGAGCAGCTACCGGCACCTCACCGGCCACTGTCTCGCCTTCCAGCACCCTGAACATCCCGTCTCCGGTAACCTGACCGATAACGGTGGCATCAAGATTCCATTTATCGAAGATCTCCTGGATGCGTTGCTCACACCCGCTGCGCGGTATGATCAACATGCGCTCCTGAGACTCGGAAAGCATTATCTCGTAGGGGGTCATGCCTTGTTCACGGCGCGGTACCAGGGCTACGTCTACCTGCACCCCGCGGCCTTTCTTACTGGCACACTCTGCTATTGAACTAGTAAGACCAGCAGCACCCAGGTCCTGCATGCCAGCCACCAGGTCTTCAGCGATTAGTTCCAAGCAGGCTTCTATGAGCAACTTTTCCATGAAGGGATCGCCCACCTGCACCGACGGGCGTTTTTCTGCTGAGGCATCAGACAGCTCTTCGGAAGCGAAGGTGGCGCCATGAATGCCATCACGCCCGGTCTTGGCGCCTACGATCATAATGGGACTCCCCACATCACTGGCTACGGCCAGAGCGATCTCGTTGCGGTTTACCAGGCCAACGCACATAGCATTGACCAGGGGATTGCCCCGGTAGCAGGGGTGGAAATATACCTCTCCTCCAACCGTCGGTATGCCCAGGCAATTACCGTATCCGGCGATCCCGGCCACTACGCCGGAAAAAAGCTGTTGTACCCGAACGTCACTCAATTCTCCAAAGCGCAGTGAGTTTAGACTGGCGATGGGACGGGCGCCCATTGTAAATATATCGCGAACAATACCTCCTACGCCGGTAGCTGCTCCCTGGTAGGGTTCTATGGCGGAGGGGTGGTTGTGGCTCTCGATTTTGAAGACCAGAGCTTGATCGTCGCCGATATCGACTACTCCGGCATTTTCTCCCGGCCCTAAGATGACCTGCGGCCCTTGCGTGGGAAAGTTCTTTAACAGGGGCCGTGAATTTTTGTAGCCGCAGTGTTCGGACCACATAACGGCGAACATGCCCAGTTCCAGATAGTTGGGGTCTCTTTTCATTATATCCAGCACCAGCAGGTACTCATTATCGGATAGACCCATTTCACGGTAGCTAAGCTCACTCATTATGCCCTCGCCTCCTTAAGCCAGTGGATCATGGACGCAAAAACGTCGTAACCGTCGCTTCCTCCCAGAATGGCCTCAGAGCATCGCTCCGGGTGCGGCATCATGCCTAGGACATTGCCTTCCTTATTGGTGATACCGGCAATATGATTCAGCGAGCCATTGGGATTGTGATCATCCCCGATCTGCCCTTCCGGACCGCAGTAGCTGAATACTATGCGTCCGTTATCCCTAAGTTCTCCGAGAGTAGCGGGATCACAATAATAATTGCCTTCTCCGTGGGCGATAGGGACCTCGATAACTGCATCCCGGCCAAATTGATTGGTAAAGGGGGTATCATTGTTCAAAACCTTGAGGTTCACTGGTTTGCAGATAAATTTCAGGCTTTTGTTGCGCAGCATGGCGCCGGGCAGGAGTCCAGCCTCCAACAGGATCTGGAACCCGTTGCATATCCCGATAACCAAACCTCCCTTTCGGGCAAAATCGATCACAGCCGGCATAACCGGGGAAAAGCGGGCAATAGCTCCGGTGCGCAGATAGTCGCCGTAAGAAAATCCGCCCGGCAATACCAGGGCATCAAACCCGGTGATATTTGACTGCTGATGCCAGATGTATTCGCAATCCTGTCCCTGAACGTTTTTAACTGCATGATAACAGTCGGCATCACAGTTGGAACCGGGGAAAACGACTACTCCGAATTTCATCTATCAGCCCTCCACTATTTCCACCCGGTAGTTCTCTATTACCGGATTGGCCAGCAGTTTGTCACTCATTTCCATCAGTTCCTGGCGGGCTTTTTCCTGGTCACCTGCCTGCAGGTCGACCTCTACGAACTTCCCCATTCGCACTCCTTCAACGTTGCCATAGCCCAAAACATGCAGTGACTTCTTAACTGCCTCTCCCTGGGGATCCAGCACCCCAGCTTTTAAGGTTACATAAATCCTGGCTTTCAAATCCAATAACCTCCAATCTCATAAACTGCAAAAAGCAGTGTGATATTCAATCAGCCTCCACTATCCCAGGGCTTGTTCTATACGGCGGGCTACCTCCTGGTAAGCCTCTTCTTCCTGACCCAGGTTACGGCGAAAACGGTCCTTGTCCAGTTTCTCCAGGCTGACCTTGTCCCAAAGGCGGCAGCTGTCAGGGGATATCTCGTCACCCAGCAGTACCTGCCCGTCTGCAATGCCGAACTCCAATTTGAAATCCACCAGGATGATGCCGATGCTGTCGAAGAATTGGCGCAGCACCTCATTTACCTGAAGGCCCTTCTTTTTGATCTCATCTATCTCGTTGTCGCCGGCCCAGCCCATGGCCCGGATGTGGTATTCATTTATCATCGGGTCATGAAGATCATCGTCTTTATAATAGAGCTCTATGATCGGCGAATTGAGGGGGATACCTTCCTCCATGCCCAATCTTTTGGCCAGGCTGCCGGCAATGATATTGCGGACTACTACTTCTACCGGTATCATCTTCATCTTCTTGACCAGAACATTGCGTTCATCCAGCTGTTCCACCAGATGAGTGGGCACTCCGTTCCGGGTTAAAAGCTGATAAAGAAGGCATGACACCCGATTGTTGACGACTCCCTTATCCTTTATTATTCCCTTCTTGGTTCCGTCAAAGGCGGTAGCCTCATCTTTGTAGTACATCTGTACTATGTTAGGGTCTTCCATGGCATAGATCTGTTTGGCCTTGCCCTCATATAACAGTTCGCCCCGCTTCATATCTTCAACTCCTCATAAATAATTTGACTCGATAATTCTAATTGTTTACTCCAAACCACAGCGGCGGAAGATATAGTCCACATTGGTGGTGTATCTGTCCATGTCAAAGACCTGAATCAGGTCTTCTTCATTCAGGAGACCCATGATCTCTTTATCCGCCCGCACAAGTTCACGGAAGTCCTCTCCGCTGGCCCAACTCTGCATGGCGTTTCTCTGCGACAGACGGTAGGCATTCTCCCTCAACATGCCCTTGCCAATCAAAGTCAGCAGCAGTTCCTGAGAGAATATCAGCCCATGGGTCTTATTGATATTGTCCATCATATGGTCTTCATATATGAGCATTCCGGAAACAATAGCGGTGAACTTCTCCAGCATATAATCCAGAAGGATGCAACTGTCAGGTATTATGACGCGTTCAACTGAAGAATGAGTGAGATCTCGCTCATGCCACAGCGCCACGTCTTCCAGGGCTGCCAGGGCATTGCCCCGAATTACGCGGGATAGACCGGCAACCCGTTCACTCATCATGGGGTTGCGTTTGTGAGGCATGGCTGAAGAACCCTTCTGGCCTTTACGGAATGGTTCTTCAGCTTCCAGTATCTCAGTCCTCTGCAAGTTGCGGACTTCTGTAGCCATTTTCTCCAGCGAACTCGCAATAACCGCCAGGGTGGTCATAAATTGGGCATGGCGGTCGCGCTGGATGATCTGAGTGGAAACCGGGCATGGGGTCAAGCCCAGAGTACTGCATACATATTCCTCTACCCGGGGATCCAGGTGGGCAAAGTTGCCTACCGCTCCTGAGATAGCTCCGCAGGCAATAACGGCACGGGCTTCTTCCAGGCGCTGTATATCCCGCCCCAGTTCGCTGTACCACAGGGCCATCTTGAGACCGAAGGTGGTAGGTTCGCCATGCACCCCGTGGGTGCGGCCGATATTCAAGGTGTATTTATACTGCCGGGCCTTTTCCCCGACCACCGCCTGCAGCTTTACCAACTTCTCCAGCAGCAGGTCGGCGGAATCCCGCATCTGCATGGCCAGACCTGTATCCAGAATATCAGATGAGGTCATGCCCAAGTGGATATACTTGGAGGCATCGCCCACATACTCTCCGACATTAGTCAAAAAGGCTATAACATCATGATGGACCTCCGCTTCGATCTCCTTGATCCTTTCCACCTTAAAAGCTGCCTTTTCCTGGATATCCTCCAGGGCTTCCGCCGATATCTTACCCAATCCGGCCCAGGCTTCACAGGCGGCGATCTCGATCTTCAGCCAGTTGCTCAATTTGTTTTGTTCTGACCAGATGGCCCCCATCTGCCAAAGTGTATAGCGTTCGATCATTTTCCATCCTCCAAATAAGTAATTTTTATGGGCGATTTTATATCACCGTTTGCCATACGCAACTATGGCCTATTTTTCATTCAAGTAGGCTTCAGCACCGATTTGTTTCAGCCTTTGATCCTTCTTCAGCACGTCGTCGGCCATCTTCTGACGGTAGGCTAACAGGCGTTGCTGCAATCTCTCATCTGACAGAGCCAGGATCTCGACCGCGAGCAAGGCGGCATTAGCGCTGCCGTTGATAGCCACGGTCGCCACCGGTATGCCTTTGGGCATTTGCACTATGGAATAAAGGGAGTCGACTCCGGAAAGGGTACTGGTTTTAACCGGAACACCTATGACCGGAAGGATAGTATAGGCGGCTATTACACCGGGCAGGTGAGCAGCCCCGCCGGCACCGGCGATTATGATCTTTATTCCTCTCCCGGCTGCTTCCCGGGCATATTCCGCCGTCTCGCCCGGCAGTCTGTGGGCTGAGCAGACCGTATACTCAAAATCAATTTCAAACTGCTGCAGGATATCCCCCGCATCCTTCATGATCCCCAGGTCGGAATCACTGCCCATGATAATACCAACCAACGCCATCGCAATACCCCCAACGTATTCTTAAAAATAAAAAAGCCCGGCTGGAAATCTCGTAACCGAAACCTCCCCGCCTGGGCTTTTATCCCTATACGGTGTAGTGTTTGCACACCTGTGCCACTTGGACCTGACCATGTTACACATGCGGAACCCTAGACACACTTTCGCGTTTTAACCCGCTGTATTAAGTTACAACTTCATAGTAACAAAGCCTTTTTTTCATGTCAACTTTTGCCTTGCAGCCAAAAATGATTCAATGCACGGTTCTCTGACTGGTTTATGTACTAAGTTGGGTATCGACCCAACGGGCGACGCGACGGGAGTATAACAGCTCCATATGGTTGACGGAAAGGATGGCCTTCTCTTTCAACCTGGCGCCCTTGCCGTTCAAGCCGTCAGTGTATATGGCACTATCCACAAAGACGATGCCGTCTCCCGGACCGGTCTCGTCACCGGAAATACCGCGAAATGTTGACTTGTCACCGGCAAGCACTGAAAATTCGATACCATCCTCCAGTTTGCTGTGGTCCATCTTCTGGATCAGATCGCCGCCATAAGCCAGCGCATCGTCGATACCGCGGGAATGACTTATCAAACCAGGTCCTCCATAATAAGTGGTCCACGAATTAGGCTGCATCTTATCAAGCTCATATTCATCATCCCAGCGATGAAGCATCTGGCTCTGCCCGGGGAATGCCCCGCCTTTATAGATAGAACGTTCGGTGGTATCGATCAGGCTGCCGAAAGCCATGACCCGGTCCCAGGCCAGCACACCGCTGGAACCTGAGGTGAAGATCACATAATTGAACAACGGTGTGCGAAAGGGATAATCCAGGCCCAGGTTCGGGGTACCCAGCATGATATAGCGCCGCACATCATCGCGATAACGGGTCCCGGCCAGGTTGGACAAATATAGACGGGCAGCCATTCCACCTTTACTATGTGCAATGATATCGATCTTTTTTTGACCGGTGACTTCGCGTACCCGTTGGGTAGCAGCAGCCAATTGCTCGGCCTGGATATAGTTGTCACCATGTAAATGAGAAAAGGTGATGACAAAAACCCGGTATCCGAGACTGGTTAGCTGTTGCTGCAAGCCGGTGTACTCCATTGCGTATAGATCATTAAAGGAGGTTGCATCCAACCCGGCACCGGGCACCAAAAGGACCGGGACCGGGTGGAGATTCTTATCCCAGCCGGGGGCATAATGCAGCAGGTATTGATCTGAGCCGGGAGTGGGACTGCCGAAAGCAGCTATGATGTCCAGATCGCGATGCTGGCTCTCCGTACAAAATGATTCGTCAGGAAACGTAGAGCCAAAAACCCTTCTCGATTCGACCTTATCCCAAAAACGAAAGCTGTTTCTATACTCGATACCTACACCAAGAAACATGGAACGCGAAAGGTTCTGCATCAAGTCTACAGTGGTGCTGTTGAAAAGTTCAAAATAAGGTGCTGTGGAAAAAAACTCAAACATTATATATATCTCCCCTTAAAATGCAATTAAATTATAGCAGTTAAAGTTTCCCGCAGGGTATAAGTTTAAGATTTATTGTACATTCTTTTAGGTTACTATGTTTATAATTAAAATATATCTGAAAGAAGGAATGATCGTTTATGAAAAAAAGATTTAGTATAGTCTTGGCTCTGATAGTGATTCTGTCATTGACCATGGCCTTGGCCGGCTGCTCCAAGGAAGACAAAAATAAACCGGTAAATACAACTGTCAAAAAGACTGTTACCTTGTATTTTGGGGATAATCAGGCCGAATACGTAGTACCGGAAAAAAGAACAGTAGAAATAAAAGAACCGCTTACTGCTGAAAAGCAAGCCAGTGCCATTGTTAAGGCATTGATCACCGGGCCACAGACCAAAGGGCTGTACCCGACTATCCCCCCGGAAACCCGTTTGTTGTCGATTGAGATCAAGGATTCGACGGCTTATGTTGATTTCAGTCAGGAATTGATAAGCAAACACTGGGGAGGCAGTGCCGGAGAGACCATGACCATTACCTCAGTGGTAAACAGTCTCACGGAATTGAAAGAGATCAAAAAGGTCCAGTTCCTGGTTGAAGGTAAAACGCAGGAATCGCTCTTGGGACACTGGGATACCTCTTCCCCCATAACCAGAAATGATGACATGATCAAGCAATAAACACCATATTGCTAGTCACGGGCTTCATTATGTGCTATTATTTGACAATGGAGTAATAGGACAAAGGAGAGGTGATAAGTGACCGGCACTAATTTACAGGTTATATTTTGGGGGGTCCGGGGCTCCCTACCGGTGCCAGGATCTGAAACTATACGCTTCGGTGGCAATACCCCGTGTGTACAGGTGCAAATTGGTGAACGACTTATCATTTTGGATGCCGGAACCGGGATATTTAAGCTTGGACAGCAGATCATCCAGATTCCCACTCCGGTAAATGGACATATTTTTATCACCCATACCCATTGGGACCACATACAGGGTTTCCCTTTCTTCGGTCCTGCATTTAAGCCCGGCAATCACTTCACACTCTATGGTCCGATCAAGACTGATGCCAATTTCTCTGATCTTATGAAAGGGCAGATGGAATACCAGCACTTTCCCGTAAGTCTCGATTCCATGGCAGCTATAATAGAATTTCTCGAATTGGCTAGCGATTCCGATATCGATTTGGGTGACGGCATCAGGCTGCGCACCATACATAATAATCACCCCAATGGCGGGTTGTCATATCGGATCGACTATAACAACCGCTCCTGCTGCTATATCACCGATACTGAACATTATGCAGAACTGGATACCAACCTGGCTGGTTTTATGTCCGGGGCGGATCTGGTGATTTATGATGCCATGTTTACCGATAAAGAGTATTATGGTTATGAAGGCTTTCCCCATAAGAAAGGCTGGGGGCATTCCACCTGGCAGGAAGGCATCAAGCTGATGGAAGCATCCGGCGCTAAAAAGCTGGTGCTCTTCCACCACGCTAATTTCCATACTGATCGGGATATGGAGGCTATCGAAAGAGATGCCCGGCAAAGATATCCTGACTGCGTAGTAGCCCGAGAAGGAATGGTGATAACCCTGTGAAATCCTTTTCCCCGGAGATACTTGGAGAAATAGAAGATATATTAAATATTGGCATTGCTCTTTCCGCTGAAAAGGACCAGAACCGTTTGCTGGAAATGATAGTATCGGAAGCTCGGCGTATAACCCGGGCCGATGCAGGCACATTATACCTGGTTGACGGTGATCAATTGGTCTTCAGGATCATGCAAAACGAAAGCATGGGCACCTTTAAGGGAGGCGACGGAGAGGCAATCCCGATCCCGCCGGTGCACATGAATATGGAAAATATATCTGCTTTTGTTGCCATCACCCACCACAGTGTTAATATCCCTGACGTGTACAATGCGGTGGAGTTTGATTTTTCCGGCCCTAAGAAATTCGATGAAGCTACCGGATATCACACCTTGTCCATGCTGGTCATACCCCTGGAGAATCATGAAGGTACGGTTATCGGCGTACTGCAGTTGATCAACGCCCAGGATGAAGACAGCAATCTTATCCCTTTTGGTCATCATTTTGAAAAAGTGGTTTCTTCCCTGGCCTCCCAGGCCGCCATATTCCTGACCAATATCCAACTGCTGAAAGATATCGAGAATCTGTTCAATTCCTTTGTTGACGTAATGGCTACTGCTATCGACTCCCGTACCCCCTACAATGCCAATCATTCCCGCCGGGTAGCTCTGCTGGCCGGCGAACTGGCAGCGATGATAAATCTGGAGCCTGAAAGCCGCTGGGGCCATGAGACCTTTAATAAAGATCGTATCGCTCAATTGGTGATGGCGGGTTGGCTGCACGACATCGGCAAAATAGCCACTCCGTTAGAGGTCATGGATAAGTCCAGCCGCATCGAACGCCCCATGGAATTGGTTATGCAGCGTTTTGATTACATTTACTCCTGGCTGGAAAAAAAATACCTGGAAAAGAAGATACCTACCATGTTCAGTTCCAAAGAGGAGATGTCCTCACTTGAACAGTGGTGGGAGGACCAAAAGCAATCTTTAGAAGAAGCTCGTGAGTTGGTGATCAAAATCGATAATCCAGCCACCTTTGTGGACAAGGAATTACAGGAGAAGATCACTGAGGTCGCTTCCCGAACCTATTTTGACCTGGCCGGGAACGAGATGCCCTGGCTGAAGCCTGATGAATTGACGGCCCTTTGTGTGGTCAAAGGGACCCTTACTGACGATGAACGCCATATCATGGAGGACCATGTGGTAGTTACCGGGCGAATGCTTGACAAAATGCCATTTACTGCTAAGCTCAAGGATGTGCCGCATTTTGCTGCGATCCATCATGAGCACTTGAATGGTCACGGCTATCCCAATGGTCTTGC
The DNA here is from genome assembly GCA_050258735.1 of Deltaproteobacteria bacterium. GTDB lineage: Bacteria > Bacillota > Syntrophomonadia > Syntrophomonadales > Syntrophomonadaceae > Syntrophomonas_A. The sequence continues at coordinate 12,212 of JBLMZJ010000051.1, forward strand.
CGGCGATGATATCCCGGTGGAGGGCAGGATACTCGCACTAGTCGATGTATTTGACGCTCTGACTGCCGATGACCGACCCTATAAAAAGGCTATGCCTATGGAACAGGCATTAAAAATCCTCGGCTTCATGGTGAAAGATCAACAGCTGGATGGGGATCTGCTGGAGATATTTATCAAGCATCAGGTCTGGGAAAAAATCTAGTTTGCACTTGAATCATAAAATAATTTACATATCTAATCTGCTCGCCTTATGTTTGCATATCGGGGGGATCATCCAAAATGAAGACCATACAGAGCATATATTCGCTTAATACAGGATGGCAGCCTGACCTGGCTGCTTTCTCCGAATTCGATGCCGATTTGATCCTGGTTTTCGGGCCACGTTCTCTCTTGCAGGAATATGATTTTACCAGTGACATCCGGAAAAGCTTTCCGCCTGCCCATATCATGGGCTGTTCCACCGCCGGGCAGATCGCAGGCACTTCCATTTACGACGATTACCTTGTACTCACAGCCATTGAGTTTGAACATACCTCATTTAATGGCTGCCAAAAAAATATCGACTCAGCGAGTGATAGCTATGAGACCGGCCGCAGCCTGGCTAACGAGCTCAAAGCCGACGACCTGGTCCACCTATTGGTGCTCTCTGATGGTCTCAAGGTGAACGGCAGTGAACTGGTGCGGGGCCTGACCAGCGTCGTCCCTCCTGAGGTATCTATTACGGGAGGATTGGCAGGAGATAATGATGCCTTCCAGGAGACCCTCACCTTCTGGGATAGCCCTCCATTAAAAGACAATGTGGTGGTTTTGGGTCTTTACGGCAACCGGCTTCGTATAGGCTATGGGTCACGCGGCGGTTGGGACCCCTTTGGTCCGGAACGCATTATTACCCGCTCCAAAGGCAACATCCTCTATGAAATGGATGGACGTTCTGCTCTGCAGCTTTATAAAGCCTACCTGGGTGAACATGCCCATGGCCTACCGGCCACCGGGCTGCTCTTCCCGCTGAGTATACGAAATGCTGATAACGGTCCTCCGCTGGTACGTACCATATTAGGGGTCAATGAAGAAGATGAGAGCCTTACCTTCGCTGGTGATCTCCCTCTGGGCAGTCTGGCCCGGCTTATGAAAGCAAATATCGATCGCTTGATCGATGGAGCCATTTCTGCCGCTGAAGCCAGCCGATCAACCCACCTCCACTCTTCGCCGGTCCTGGCCATTCTTATATCCTGTGTGGGACGAAGACTGGTATTGAAACAGCGCACTGAGGAAGAAGTCGAAGGAGTAAGCGAAGCTATGTCAGCCACCACTATGCTGGCTGGTTTCTATTCCTATGGAGAGATATGCCCTTCGGTATCGGACGGCAAGCCGGACCTTCATAACCAGACTATGACCATTACGACATTCTACGAGGTATAGAACATGACTCCGGTACATAATTTACTTAAGCGCCAACTCAAGAGATACCTGGCTTATACGGACGTTCCCGGCGAATGGTCTTCATTTGTCAACGCCGTGAATAATGCCTATTGGGAATTCGATTCTGATCGTGGTATGTTGGAACGGGCTCTGGAACTTAGTTCGCAGGAGCTGCTCCAGGCCAATTCCGAAATGCGGGCAGTTCTGCAAACCTTTCCCGACCTGCTGCTTTGGGTGGGCGCAGACGGGGTAGTTCACCAGTACAAGGCAGGGAACATCCCTGATATCAATATCGATATCAAAACACTGCCCGGCCGCAGCATTTATGATTGCGGGCTTCCGGGAATGGGTGATAATTTCCGGAAAGCGATCCAAACCGTTCAACTCAGCCGGAAACCTCTGACTATCGAATTCCCCCTGGATATCGCCGGGACACCCCGCTCTTATGAAGCCAGACTGCTGCCTGTTTTGCAGGATCTGGTTTTCATCATTATTCGGGATATCACTGAACGAAAGCGTATGGAGGAACAACTCCGTTTCCTGAGTATGAACGATTCCCTGACCGGGTTATATAACCGGACCTGCTTCAGTCGGGAGATCAACTACCTGGATGAGTTCCCCTTCCAGCCTACCGGTTTTATTCTCTGTGACGTCGACGGCCTCAAGTTAGTCAACGACACGCTGGGACACGAGGCTGGAGATCGCTTATTGATCAACACCGCCGAAATCCTCAGCCAATCGGTGCCGGATTGCAATCTTCTTGCGCGTATCGGTGGTGACGAGTTCGCTATCATCTATCATTCTTGTAATCGTCTGCTGTTGGAAGATATTTGTCAGAATATCCGAAAAAGAATCGCCGCATACAACCAGAACAATATAAACCTTCCCCTGAGCGTTTCCATAGGCGTTTCTCTGCGGGGAGATGATCATCTTCGCATAATAGACCTCTATAAAGAAGCCGATAACAATATGTACCGGGAAAAACTACATCATCGCCAAAGTATAAGAAACAATACCATTAAAATAATGGCCAAGGCTCTGGGAGAAAGGGATTTTATAACTCAGGGTCACGGACAACGAATGCAGTTCCTGGTGACGATGATGGCAAATGCGCTGGGGATCCCCCGGCAAAAACAGTCTGACCTGATTCTCTTGGCCCAGTTCCACGATATCGGCAAGGTCGGTATCACGGATGGTATTCTTTTTAAAGAAGATAAATTGGATGCGGCAGAACGAAATGAGATGCGACGGCATCCGGAAATCGGTTTTCGTATAGCAGAAGCCTCCAGTGATCTGATGCCGATCTCACAGTGGATCCTCAAGCACCACGAATGGTGGAACGGCAAGGGCTATCCTCTGGGGTTGGAAGGAGAACAAATACCTCTGGAGTGCCGGATCCTGGCCCTGGCCGATGCCTATGACGCCATGACCAGCGATCGTCCCTATCGAAAGGCTATGGACCCGGATGATGCGATAAATGAGATATTGAATGGTTCCGGTAGTCAATTCGATCCTGATCTGATACCGGTTTTTATTGAGGCTATCAAGAATATGTAACCAAAATACGCGTTTTGTTACAGAGTTGAAAAATTAGCCGTAAGATCACAGTTGGCTGCCGGGAAAATATATGATGAGTCAGTAGAAACTGCCGACCCGCCAAGAGTCCAATTATCAAACTTATAGCCTGCAGCAGCGGTAGCTTCTACCGTTACACTCTCTCCTTCGTTGTATGTACCTGCTCCACTGACCGTTCCATAGCCGGCAGGATTAACAGAGAGATTTACCGTATAGACTCTCTTAAACCGGGCTGTCAGCGTGGCGTCATGCCCCGGCATGGTATAACTCAAGGTAGAACTGTTGCTGATGGCCGTTCCCCCCTCCATCCACTCGGAGAAAACATAGCCTGCCGCCGGGCTGGCACTCACAGTAACGGCAGCACCTTCTGCATAATTTCCTCCTGGGGACACCGTCCCGCCCCCAGCTCCGTCGACCTGTACATTCAGCACGTAAACCGCTGAGAAGTTCGCAGTCAGGGTTGTCGCCGCTCCCGGCATGGTATAGTTGAAACTTGCGCTGGTGCTGACTACACTGCTGCCTGCCGTCCAGTTCATCAAGGCGTATCCGCTGGCGGGTACAGCAGTAACGGGCACAGTTGCTCCTGCTGCATAGCTGCCGCTGCCGGTCACCGTCCCCCCGGCACCATTAGACTGCACGGTCAACTGATATAAAGCTGCGGGAGTGAAGTTAGCCACCAGTGTAGCGACTGCACTGGGCATTGTATAGTTATATCCGATACTGGCGCTCAGTACAGCCCCGCCTGATGTCCAGCCAGTAAAGGTATATCCAGCCAGCGGTGTTGCAGTGACCGGCACTATTGCCCCTGCCGCATAAATACCACTTCCAGTCACTGTTCCTCCATTGCCGGGATTAGCCTGAACGGCTAAACTCCACCCCATATCTTCACTATTGATAGTGATCATGACATAGCTGGGAGAGCCCAGAGTAGCTCCGCTTGCATTACTCAGAGTAACTGTAAAGGCTTCCGCGTTTTCTATCAAACTATCATTAATGATCGGTATGGTGATCATCTTTGAAGCAGCCTCTCCTGAAGCCCAGGTCAGAATCCCGTTAGTCAGAGCGTAATCACTTCCTGAGTAGGCGCTGCTATCTGCTGTCGCGTAGTATACACTGGCTGCCCCACTGTTCCCTCCTTTTCGGGTAACTGTTAATACAATGCTTCCGGTGGAGACATTTTCAGCCACTATGACCGATGACGTTTCAAAAGCCAGTGAACCACCTGAAGAATACTCGGTTCTAAAATTAAGCATTTCTATGTCATCCTGCAGATTATCATTATCATCCTCAACGACAACATAGAGGGTATAGCTCGTACCGGAACTAAGATCGGTAACTACTACTGATGCCTGTGTATCCTCTGCCATGTCTATGACTCCCCGCATTGAGTCAGGAACCCTCGCCCCGCTGGGATTGGCACCTGCCTGGACTTGAGAAACTCTGGGAACTGCTGCTGAAGACGGAAGTACAAGATAGTAGGCCCGACCATCTTCATTAATCTTAAGTAAGAATTCCATCGAGGTAGCTGTGATCTGAAATCGTCTGGGATACCCGGAGTAAAGTTGGGGAGGTGTATCATCATGTACCTGAGGTGTCACGTCAAGTCTGGTGGCGCTGGATTGCAGGTTACTGTAGTCATCCTCGGCTACTACCCAAACATCGTAAGGGGTCCCGGCGGTAAGATTGGAAACCCGGATGCTAGCTTCGCTGTTGGCGTTCAAACGGACCTCACCCCTCCGGGAAACCGAATTGCCGTATCCGTTTTCTCCGTTCCTGACTTGTTTACTGCTGGGAGTCTTATCGTTATTGGGCAAAACTATGTAGTAAGCATGACCGGACTTGTTAGTTTTGATCAGCATATCAAAATAAGTGGAATTTAGATTGGCAGTCTTGGGATAGCCGGAGGAAAAAACCGGTGCCTTAATATTCGAAGTGTCTGAACCTGAAACTATCCTGCCTCCTATATTAGACGTAATATTATCTTTAATTACTATGTCATCAGGGGTCTGTGCGATAGAGACCCCTGCAGCATTGATATAAGCAGTAGTAATGCTACCGCTGCCGGTAACAGAAGCCGCAGCATTCAGAGTAAGGTTAGTTATGCGCGAACCCGTCGATAATGCAATATCCACTGGAGCTGATACGCTCACACTGCTGAAACTTCCGTTTAGCTCTACATCGTCACCTCTGCCGGTTGAAGAAGATATCAAGACCCGCTGAAATCCATTCCCGCTCAGACTGCTCTCCTCCAAAATGGCTTCCCCCTGCAGTCTCGTATTATTTATATTTGTGGAGCCGGTGGTCAGGATCCTAACCCCGTCCTTGTCCACGATAAGATCAGCAATAGAGCAGTTTTCCAATACAACAGAATGTGAGCCGCCGCCTTCCACAGTCATGCTGCCCTGTACTGTTACATTGCTCAATCTCACTGTGCCGTCACCGACCGAGCTGCCTATGACCAGGTCACCGGTTACCAGGCTGTTGCGCAGGATAACGCCTGATGCCCCGATACTAACGTCACCGCTGATCCTCTCCGTGCCGGATGCCGGGCCGAAGGTACCGGGTTCATCATAGGTCTCTCCATTTCTGACCGGGGTCACCGGTTCAACGGGAGTTGAAACTGTCAAACGGGAACTATACACCGCCCGCATCACCACTGCGGCTTCAGCCCGTTTGATGAAACTCTTAGGCCGGAAGGTATTGTCTGGGTACCCGCCCATATATCCCCGGGCTACTACGGCTGCTACTGCATCACGGCTCCAACTGTCGATTGAATTCTGATCCTTGTACCTGGATACGGACCCCTGCGCCCCGCTGGCGATACCGAGGATCTTGGCGATCATCACGGCGGCTTCCTGCCGGGTAATGCTCTGTCCGGGTCGGATGGTTCCGTCGGAATAACCTGATACATATCCAGCCGCCATGGCCTTGCCGATATCATCAGCAAACCAGTCGCCGGCATTGACATCGGAAAAGGTGTTAGGGACTGCCGCTGTTAGTTTGAACGTACGATTGATCATAGCCATGTATTCGGCCCGGGTAACGTTCTGGCCCGGTCGGAAGGTGTTATCACTGTAACCGGCAATGATTCCCTGCCCGGATACAAATTCTATATCGGCCTTGGCCCAATGGTTGGCAATATCTATGTATACGGCCGCCTCAGCCGCAGGGGTCAGAATAATCCAAATAGCCAACAGTAAAAATGATATCAACAGGCAGATAAACCCTCTGGGTCTCAGCATAAATTTTCACCTCACAGGTTTTTTATAGCCAGGCTCAAGCGGCCAGGTTCACGCCCCAAGCGTTCTTATATTGACCTTCACAAAACTCTATATATACAGGATACAACCTTTTACATCAATCGGAAAGATTTGTATAAATATATACGAAAAAAAGTCCGGTTGCTTACCTTCAACAACCGGGCTTAATTTTCAGATCATCTCAAAGAAGAATACTCCGTACGATTCCAAGCAGTGCTGCCTGAATTGCCAAAAATGCATTATGGTGAAGGCGGCATTACCGTGCAATGCGCTATCAAGGTGCAATCGGCGGCTCCTGGCATAAAATTAAATGAAGAATTAGTTGAAACCACAGTTCCATCTGGATAAGACCAATGGTCAAACAGATATCCTGCATTAGGTATTATCGAAATCGTAGCCTCACCGCCTTGATGATAGGTACCCGCGCCAGACAAGGAGAATGCAGCATCCGGCGGATCACATTGCACATTTAGTGTACGGAGCGGTACGAAATTCGCTGTCCATGTAGTATCATCCGCAGTTACAGTATAATCAAAACTCGCATTGTAAAGGTAATTCATAGAGCCGCACGTCCAGTCGCAAAAGGCATAACCGGCTGCGGGTATGGCTGTAATTGTAACGGTCGACCCAATGGCATAAACACCGCTTCCGGTCACGGTTCCTCCGCCTCCGTTAGAAAGTACAGTCAAAGCAGATGTTGTTTTTTTCTCAAAGTTGGCCTGGAGTACTACGTCAGCATCTGGCATGTTGAAATCATAGTTATTAGAATTCCCCATGGTTTGGCCTCCCAATGTCCAGTTGGCAAAGGTCCAACCCGAAGAAGGCATAGCTGTGAGCGTTACTTTTGCTGACGGCTCATAAAGTCCGCTTCCAATTACTGTACCGGCACCTTCAGGATCAATCGTAATGGTTACCTTACGGGTCATTTTTTCGGAAGCCGTAGTTATATCCAGCTTGGTGACAGAAGCCTGCAAGTTGTTATAATCATCCATTGTCACAATATATATATCATATTCGGTCTCCGGAAAGAGGTCAGTAATCCTGGCACTTACCTCGAATCCTGCCATGAACCGTACCGAACCTTTGCTGTAAATCTTAATCTCATTGCCAGCTGTTCCGCTTTTAACCTGTTCAGGAGTAGGCGACCCGGCATCGTTGGGAAGTGCAATATAATAAGCAATACCATTCTTATTCGTCTTGATTGATATATCACAATAAGTGCTTCTTACTATTGATACGTTAGGGTACCCGGTAACAAGCCGGGGAGCTGCATTGGCTCCGCTGCGTATACTGCCACCCACATTAGCAGTTACACCATCTACAATTGAGGTCTTCCCAGGGTATTGAGCAACATATGCCCCTTCCCCGTTTTCTTCTATATAAACATTATTTATTGATCCAGCACCAGTTACGTTAGCTGCCGAATCAAGAACCAGGTTTGATATTGAGGAACCCGGAGATACTGTGACATGCACCGAGGACGATACCATGATTTCATTGAAATTGCCCTTCAACTCAATAGTATCGTCAGGATTTGCGGAAGACTTGATATCCATCCATTCGAAACCGTTTCCGCTCAAATCTTTTTCTTCCAGCATGACACTGCACTCTATGTTGGTATTGGTTATATTGGTAGACCCGGTAGCCATTACCCTTACTCCATCCTTGTCGATCACCAGGCAGGGCACGACGCAGCCGTCAAGGATAACCGTACTCGGCCCACCTCCGTATACAAAAACCTTTCCATTTACCGTTATATTGTTCAAGGTCACGCTGCCGCTGCCAACTGATTTGGCAACCGTCAAATCTCCGGTGATCACCAAATTGCGCAGGGTAACACCGGTCACATTAATAACGCCATCGCCGCTGACAGTCTCGGTCCCGGAAGCCGGGCCAAAGATACCGGCCTGGTTGTAGGTGCCCGCCGTAGTTACCGTTTTTATCGGTTCGGGAGTATTTTGTTCTGTTGTTTTTGCTGGCCCGATCGTAGTCGATACCGCCTGGCCGGAGCTGCATACCGCTCGCATGACCACTGCTGCTTCCGCCCGCTTGATACAGTTATTGGGGCGAAAGGTGTTATCGGGATACCCGCCCAGGTAACCCTTCACTATCACGGCCGCGACTGCATCCGAGCACCAGCTCGCGATACTCTTGTTATCCTGGTATTTGGACAAGGCCTGCCGGCCGCTGCCATTCAATTCCATTGCTTTTGCGATCATGACTGCGGCTTCCTGCCTGGTGATGCCCTGCCCAGGACGGATGGTCCCGTCTGAGTATCCCGCTATATACCCGGCCGCCTTGGCCTTGCTGATATCTGCCGCATACCAGTCACCTGCCTTTACATCAGAATAGGTGACGGGCATAGTAGCCGTAAGCTTCAAGGCGCGATTTATCATGGCTATGTATTCAGCCCGGGTGACATTCTTGTCCGGTTGGAAGGTGCCGTCACTGTACCCGGCGATGATGCCCTGACCGGACACAAACTCTATGTCCGCCTTGGCCCAATGGTTAGATACGTCTTTATACTCTGCCGCCTCTATGATCGCAGCCGGTATACTACAGATCATCAGGAATACAAAGACCATCAGCAGGCAACGCAATGCCTTGTACACAAGATCTCACCTCACACCTAAGTAAATAAAGGCCTGGCTGTATATTTGAAAATACTATTGTTTAAATCGAAGTGTTATTCCACCTGATAAATGTTCCGGTTTGCACAATGATCTAGATATAGGATACAACTTTTTATTTTTCCCGAAAAGATTTTCCTTCCAAAAATACGTAAAAAAGTCTGGTTGGATATCAAACAAACAACCAGACTCTCATTTGCCGTTATTTTACTTCAGCAGAGCTTTATTCCCACTCAATCGTTCCGGGCGGTTTCGAGGTTATATCGTAAGCCACCCGGTTGATACCTTTTACTTCATTCACTATACGACGGCTTATGATATCCAGCAGGTCATAAGGCAGTCGTGCCCATTCCGCGGTCATAGCATCATCGCTCACTACCGCCCGGATAATGACGGGATAGGCATAAGTGCGGGCATCGCCCATTACCCCTACGCTGCGTACCGGTGGCAGTACGGCAAATGCCTGCCACATCTCACGGTCCAGACCGGCCCGCTTGATCTCCTCCTGCACGATAGCATCAGCCTCACGTAACAAAGCCAGTTTATCAGAAGTAACCTCTTCCAGTACCCTGACCCCAAGTCCCGGCCCTGGGAAAGGCTGGCGCCAGATCAGACCGGCATCCAGGCCCATCTTCTCGCCGATCAGGCGGACCTCATCTTTAAATAATAAACGCAAAGGCTCCAGCAGGGCGAAATCCATGTCCTCGGGCAGACCTCCGACGTTGTGATGGCTCTTTATAGTATGAGCGGTACTGGTTCCACTCTCGATGACATCGGGATAGATAGTACCCTGGACCAGATAGTCGATCTCGCCTAGCTTGGCCTTTTCTTCTTCAAACACCCGGATAAACTCTTCCCCGATGATCTTGCGTTTGGCTTCCGGATCGACCACCCCCGCCAACCGTCCCAGGAAACGCTGGGAGGCATCGACGAAAACAAGATGCATCTTCATCTTATCCTGGAAGGTCTGGATAACCTGTTCAGATTCACCCTTTCGCATCAAACCATTATCCACATAGACACATACCAATTGGTCGCCTACCGCCTTATGCACCAGGGCTGCTGCAACCGACGAATCCACTCCGCCAGATAAAGCACAGAGCACCTTCTTGCTTCCCACTCGTTCTTTGATATCGGCTATGCTTTCGCTGATAAAATCGGCCAAATCCCAGTCTGCCTTCAGTCCTGCTACCTTGAACAGGAAGTTGGATAGTATCTCCATACCATGGATGGTATGCCTGACCTCGGGGTGGAACTGAACTCCGTACAGTTTTTGGGCCGGATTGCTTATGGCAGCGATCGGACAACTATCAGTGTAAGCGGTTATAGCAAAACCTTCCGGCAGCAGCCGCACCGAGTCGCCATGGCTCATCCACACCTGCATTTCCTTTTCCAATCCGTCGAAGAGAAGATCGTTGCCGCCGGGTACTAGAAAAGTTCTTCCATATTCGCGCATGGAGGCGCAGGCCTCGACCTTTCCCCCCAGCATCTGCGCCATTACATGCATACCATAACAGATACCCAGCACCGGGATGCCCAGCTTGAATATCCTTTCATCACATGCCGGAGCCCCGGCCTCATGAATACTGTTGGGCCCGCCGGTAAGGATTATAGCCCCCGGGTTCTTGTCCACAACTTCTTCATAGCTGATATCAAATGGCACCATTTCACTGTATACCGAGAGTTCCCTGACCCTGCGGGCAATCAATTGGTTATATTGTCCGCCAAAATCCAGGACCAGGACCAATTCTTTAGCCATCCTAATAACTCCTATTTCTCATAAACTGCAGGCTTTAAAATGCATACTGCTGGATAATGCCGGTATTGTTCAGCATAGTCCAGGCCGTACCCCACCACAAATTTGTCCGGAATGGAAAAACCTACGTAGTCAGGGAAGATCTCAGCTTTGCGCCGGGATGGTTTGTCCAAGAGGCAGGCTATCCGGATGCTCTTGGGATTCCGGGTTTTGAGGTTCTCATAGATGAATTTGAGTGTCAGACCCGTATCGATGATATCTTCTACGATCAAAACATCGCGGCCTTTGATCGAGTATTCCAGATCCTTTTCTATGCGCACCTCTCCGGAAGATGAGGTGGAAAGCCCATAGCTGGATACGTCCATAAAATCTATTTCCATCGGTACATCGATTTCCCGGATCAAGTCAGCCATAAATACGAAGGCACCCTTGAGAATACCCACCACCAACAGCTCATGACCGCGATAATCTCCGCTGATCTGATGTCCGATATCGGCTACCTTTTCCTGGATCTGTTCACGATTATAAAGTACTTCGACCTGTAGTAAATCCAACTTTTATCCCTCCCTATTGGATTATAACAACAAGTTGACTCTGGTGCAATTGCCGCTATAATCTGAAGAATATTCATCCATTAAATGAAGAAAACAGGGGCGAATTGCCCCTGTTTTCTAAAGATCATTTCTTCTTGGTATCGGGAGGCTTTATTTCTATACGATCGTTAAAATCCTTTAAGGTGACCTCTATATAGAGTTTGGTCTTGCCGGTTTTCTTATTGGTTGCGGATAACAACCCTTTGCGGATCCAATTGTCGTTATAGTCAATCCACACCCGGTAATCGAAATCCACCCATCGCGTTTCCAGCAGCTGACTCTCCACACTGGGGCTGAACTCTACAACCAGGCATTCCGCGCCATCTATTTTTTCGAATCCTCGCTTCTCGACCTTGCCGATATCCCTGAACCGGAAATTGGACAGGGGATTCAATTCGGAAATCATCAACTCCTCAGCCTGACTGGTACCGCTGTCTATCTCCAGCCAGTGTTTGGAAAAGGTATCATAGTTGTAGATGGTGCGGTCGATATAGTAGATATCTACCGGTGTATTTACCATCTCCCCCTTTATATGTGTATTCCCATGATCCTTCTCACCTGTTACTCTGCTTATCACCTCCTTCCGGTCATCCACCGTGAACCCCGAATCCAACGTATAACGGAAGCTTTTGACCTGACCTGTTTTTTTGCTGGCTTCCATCAACTCCACCCGGGGGTCAAGCCTGGATTTTATGTAGTAATCCTTGATCATGTCTGCTGAATAAAGCAAAGCACCGGTTATCGCCAGGATAACCGCCAAAATGATCCAACGAGTCTTATTGATTAGTCTCACCCCTTACCCCTCGTACTCGAAGTAATAAATCATATTAATTGGGGAGCTGATATATTACCTGAAGAGTAGAGGGATATAATGTCAATAAGTGTATTGTATACTGGTATACTCCACACGTTATGCTTTACGCAGGATATTGTATTTGGTATAATTTCCGGGAAATTATATAGGGCAAAGGAGGCTTATATAAGTTGTTTAAAACCTACGACGAAGTCATTACTTACTGCAAAGAGAACGGTATCCTGATGATCGATTTCAAGATGATCGATCTACTGGGCAGGTGGCGTCACCTCGGAATCCCGGTGGGCAGATTCAAGCCCGAGACCCTGGTTTCCGGCATCGGTTTTGACGGTTCGAACTATGGGTTCGCTCCGGTAGAAAAGAGTGACATGGTATTCATTCCCGACATCACCACTGCTGTTCGAGACCCCTTCACCGAGGTACCAACGCTCAGCATGATCGGTGATGTTTTTGTTATCGCCCAGCCCAATAACTACCGTTTCGACCAGGACCCGCGCTCCATAGCAGTCAAGGCGGAAGAGTACATGAAATCCACCGGCGTTGCTGACGAAATGCGGATCGGACCCGAATACGAGTTTTATGTATTCGACCATGTATGCTATGAATCTTATCCGCACAGTATGGGCTTTAAGATCGACACTGAGCAGGCTATCTGGAACAGCGGCGACAATGAGTGCCAGAACCTGGGCTTTAAGATCCCTCTGCACGGCGGCTATCATATTGCCCCTCCCCAGGATATCCTCTATGATCTGCGCTCCCGCATGTGCGTATTGATGGAAGAGAACGATATCCCAGTCAAATACCACCACCATGAAGTAGGCGGTCCCGGACAGGTGGAGATCGAGGTCGAGTTCGGCACTATGCGTGAGATGGCTGACAAGACTATGCTGGCCAAGTATCTTATCAAGAACCTGGCCTTCGAGGAGGGCAAAACTGCCACCTTCATGCCCAAGCCCCTGTACGGTGAAGCCGGTAACGGTCTGCACGTGCATATGCATCTGTTCAAGAACGGCAAGCCCTTGTTCTATGACGAGAAAGGCTATTCCGGTCTGTCCAAGAAAGCCCTCTATTTTATCGGCGGGTTGCTCAAGCATGCACCGGCGGTGCTGGCCTTCACCAACCCCAGCACCAATTCCTATAAACGACTGGTCCCCGGCTACGAGGCCCCGGTTTCCATCTGTTTCGCCACTGCCAACCGCAGTGCGGTCATCCGGGTCCCGGCCTATGCCAAGAGCCCCATGGCCAAACGCTTTGAGTTCCGTTCGGCTGACGCAACCTGTAATCCTTATCTGGGTTTCTCTGCCATCCTGATGGCCGGCCTGGACGGGATCAAGAACAAGATCGACCCGACTGCCGAAGGCTTCGGCCCCTATGACGTAAACCTTTACACCCTTAGTCTGGAAGAGCGGGCCAAGATCAAGGGACTGCCCACCTCGCTGGATGAGGCTCTGGATGCCTTGGCTCTCGACCATGATTTTCTGCTGGCCGGCGGAGTATTCCCCAAGCGCCTGATCGAGATCTGGATCGAGACCAAACGCAAGGAAGCCCGCAAGATAAACGACCTGCCTCACCCCATGGAATTCGAGATGTACTACGATCTATAAGGACTTATAAACATAAGGCGGCTGGAGAAATCCAGCCGCCTTTTTAATTCCGCAAATGATCCAAGGGGACGTTTTTTTGGGTAAGCAAAAAAAAGTTATTTGAGGCACCAGCGAGGCATTGGGGACGGTTCTTTCTGTTTCGTTCCAGAAAATGTGAGAGCTGGCGTTATTAACGCCAGCTCTCGAAGCTTTATATCAACGGGCGATGATCTTACATCATGCCGCCCATTCCGCCCATTCCGCCGCCGCCGGCCATGGCCTTGAATTCATCCTTGTTGGGGATCTCGGTCACTACAGCTTCAGTGGTCAGAACCATAGCAGCGATGCTGGCTGCATTCTGGACCGCGGAGCGGGTGACCTTGGCCGGATCGATGATACCGGCATTGATCATGTTCTCATAACCGTTGGTCAGAGCATTGTAGCCGATGCCAGCCTTGCTGTTCTTGACCTTCTCTACTACTACGGAGCCCTCGGCGCCGGCGTTGTTGGCTATCTGGCGCAGGGGTTCTTCCAGGGCTTTCTTGACTAGCATGATACCAGTCATTTCATCGCCGCTAGACTTCACCTTGTTGATGGCTGCGATAGCGTTGATCAGAGCAGTGCCGCCGCCGGATACGATACCTTCTTCTACGGCAGCCTTGGTGGCAGCGAGAGCGTCCTCTATGCGGTGCTTCTTCTCTTTCAATTCGGTCTCGGTGGCCGCACCGACCTGAATGATAGCTACGCCGCCGGATAGTTTGGCCATTCTCTCCTGCAGTTTTTCTCTGTCATACTCAGAATCGGTTTCTTCCAACTGAGTCTTGATATTGGCGATACGACCTTTGACATCATCTTCGGAACCGGCGCCATCAACGATGATGGTCTCTTCCTTCTTGACCACCACCTTGGCCGCACGACCCAACATATCCAGGCCTACGTTCTCCATCTTGACGCCGAGCTCTTCGGTAGCTACCCGGCCCTTGGTGAGGATGGCGATGTCCTCTAACATAGCCTTTCTTCTCTCGCCGAAGGCGGGAGCCTTGACGGCAACACAATTGAATGTCCCGCGCAGCTTATTGACTACCAGGGTAGCCAGGGCTTCGCCTTCGATCTCTTCCGCGATCAGCAGTAAAGGCTTGCCGGTCTGCACGACCTTCTCCAGTACGGGGAGTATCTCCTGGATGGAGGAGAGTTTCTTATCACTAATCAGGATGAAGGGATCATCCAGAACTGCTTCCATCTTCTCGGGGTTGGTTACCATGTAGGGGGAAATATAGCCGCGGTCAAAACTCATACCTTCGACTATTTCCAACGAGGTGCCAACGGATTGGGATTCTTCAACGGTGATAACACCGTCGCGGCCGACCTTTCCATAGCATCGGAAATCAGGACGCCGATATCGGGATCATCAGCGGAAATAGCGGCAACCTGGGAAATGGCTTCCTTGGATTCTACCGGTTTGCTGATGCTTTTGATCTCTGCTACTGCAGCCTGAACGGCCTTTTCAATACCTTTTCTCATGATCATCGGGTTGGCGCCAGCGGCCACGTTTTTCAGACCTTCTTTGATCATGGCCTGAGCCAGAACCGTAGCGGTGGTGGTTCCGTCACCAGCTACGTCATTGGTCTTGATAGCTACTTCTTTAACGAGCTGGCATCCCAGGTTCTCCCAGGGATCTTCCAGATCAATGTCACGGGCAATGGTAACACCGTCATTAGTGATGGTGGGGGAACCGAATTTGCGGTCCAGCACCACGTTGCGGCCCTTGGGGCCCAGAGTTACTTTTACTGCATTGGCCAGGGTATCTACACCCTTCTCTAATGATCTTCTGGCATCCTCACCGAATTTAATTTCTTTGGACAGCATCTATGTAGTCCTCCTTTACTTTCAATTATTTTAGAATAGCCAGAACGTCACGCTCGGCCATAATCAAATATTCTTCCCCGTCAAGCTTGATCTCGGTCCCTGCATACTTGGAGAAAATGATCTTGTCACCCTTGGCAACGCTCATGGGCAGTCTTTCTCCCTTGTCATTCATAACACCAGGCCCTACCGCAATTACTTCAGCTTCCTGGGGCTTTTCCTTGGCAGTGTCCGGAACGTACAGGCCACTTTTGGTTTTTTCTTCGGTGGTTTCTACTACTTTGACCACCAGCTTATCGCCTAAAGGTTGAATCTTCAAAGGTATACCCTCCTTTAATAATATGTTGTCTTCTGTTGTTAGCACTCAACTAGCGTGAGTGCTAACACGTATCTATAATATTAGGCAAGACCCGGGGACTATTCAACACAGATAATCCACTGAATCCGCCCAATATTTTCGATTAATATTATTCTACTTCTGTTTTCTATTTATACCTTTAAAAATCACAATAATTTAAACATCAGACCTGCCCGCACTCGCTGGATTGGCCTGCCAGTGTATCAAGTCCATGCGGTAGTGCCGGGATAATGGCCTCCAGTGATTCCCTGACTCCTTTAACGCTTCCGGGCAGGTTGATTATCAAGGTTTTCCCCCTGATCCCCGCTACCGCCCTGGTCAGCATGGCCCGCGGAGTATGCTGCATTCCATATAAACGCATGGCTTCGGAGATGCCGGGAACCAATTTTTCGATAACCGCCAGGCTGGCTTCCGGGGTCACATCCCGCTCAGCAAATCCAGTCCCGCCAGAAGTCAGCACCAGATCCAGCTTTAGATCGTCACATGCATAGCGCAGCCGTTCTATTATTATATCTTTTTCGTCAGGTATTATTTCGTATTGATCGACTCGGTATTCTTCCCCCAGCACTCTTTTTATCTCCAGGCTGGAAAGGTCCTCGCGTTCTCCGCGTGAACCCTTGTCACTCATGATAATGATTCCGGTACGATACATGCTAAATCACCTCGACAATATCGCCACGGGTGATGCGGCCTCCCTGATCCACCCGGCAGAACAGCCCTTCATAAGGCAGCAGTGTTACCCCCAGAGTCCTGGTCACCACACTGGGATGATCTTCCTTGCCGATCTGACTTACCTGCAAGATTACATCGGAACCGATCTTCAACTTCCCGCCAACCCCGATGCTCACCAGATCCAGGCCTTCAATGAGCAAATTCTCCGCATACTCACCAGGCCCCACATTCATATTTTTTTCCTGGTTGACCCGAATGACGCTCTCCCACGCCAGGCAGGTAACCTGCCGCCCCCAATCGCCGGCATGGCCATCACCCTCAATAGCGAAATCAGCAATGAGATTGACCGACTCGACTTCCTTTTTTAATTGTCCCCGTTCCGGAGCAATACAAATCGAATGCAGTTTTCCTGCCATCAACAACACTCCAAATCACGCTATGATAAATTCGTTCCGCCTTACTCCCGTATTACATGTCCGCTTTTGCCGCCAGACTTTTCCAGCAATTTGATGTCGGTTATTTCCATCCAGCGGTCCACTGCCTTGCACATATCGTAAACCGTTAAGGCCGCCATCGATACCGCAGTCAAGGCTTCCATTTCCACCCCGGTTTTGCCGGTAGTTTTTACCTCGGACCGGATTATGATACAAGATTCTTCATCGTTAATAGCAAACTCAATGTTTATAGAAGTAATCATCAAGGGATGACACATGGGAATAAGGCTATGGGTCTGTTTAGCTCCCATGATCCCGGCGACCTGGGCTACCGCAAGTACATCTCCCTTTTTGATGCCGCCGCTTTTGATCAAAGCCAGGGTCTCCGGCTGCATCTTTACGATGGCCTCAGCGACTGCCTTGCGTTCGCTATCATCCTTTCCGCTCACATCGACCATCCGGGCACGGCCTTGTTCATTAACATGGGTAAATTCCATGTCTAGCCTCCTATTTGATACATCTTGCGTTCATTATCCTGGCCCCATCCGGCGTTCATCTGGTGCCGCGATGGTTTGTTTTGTACGCATTCCTCAAACAGGGCCATTAATTCTTCGTCACTGGCTCCTGAACGCAGCGGGGTTTTAAGATCTATCTCATGGCGGTCATGCAAACAAGCTCTCAGCCCGCCATCGGCAGTCAGCCGGATACGATTACATTCAGAACAGAAATGGTTGCTCATCGGGGTAATGAAACCCACTGACCCTTGCCCGTCTATGATCTTATAGTACTTGGCCGGTCCGTTGCCCGGGACCCGTTTGACCGGTTCCAGCTGATAAGATGATTCTATCATGCCCTTTATCTCACTGCTGTTGATCATGCGTTCGCGTTTCCAGTAATGCAGATCTCCAATAGGCATGAACTCGATAAACCTTACGTGCAAGGGATAATCCACAGCCAGCCTGGCAAAGTCCAGCACCTCGTCATCGTTAAATCCGCGAATTACTACGGTATTGATCTTGACCGGATCCATACCCAAATCAAGCGCCTTGAAAATGGAGGTTTTCACCGTGTTAAAATCACCGCCGCGGGTCATATAATAAAAACGCTCGGGATTCAGGCTGTCAAGACTAAAATTCAGCCTGTTCAGCCCGGCATCGCGTAAATCCTCGGCCATAGAAGCATACAGGACTCCGTTGGTGGTCAGAGCCAGGTCATCGATCCCGGGAAGACTGCCGATATACCTCACCAATTGAATAACGTTGCGGCGAACCAAGGGTTCACCTCCGGTCAGTCTTATCTTCTTTATACCTGCCTTGACCGACACACCAACCAAGCGGGCCATCTCTTCCAGGCTCAGGATGGTACGATGCTCCAGCTTGTCCACGCCCTCTTCCGGCATGCAGTAACGACAGCGCAGATTACAGCGGTCAGTTATGGAAACTCTTAAATAATTGATTTCTCTGCCAAATTGATCTATCATATTTTGATGTTCCCCCAGGAAAGGCTTTCCCTTTCTATATCCTCGCTTTTATCTGAAACAACCCAACTCACAGCCGAATATTTTAATGCCCGAAGCATTGCAGGCCTTGCCGACCTCTACCGGGTCGATCCCCAACTTGGCGGCAAATTCCCGGGCATCAACACAACTCACCTTGCCGACCGGAAACGCTTCCTTCAGTTTCTTGATAAGCTCTTCCTGATTCATCAGATACCCTCCTCAATAATAAAAATGACTCCCTGGAAGGAAGTCATTTCGTCAAGCTTTCGCCCAAGTACTCCTTACCAATGGGGAGGCATGCCAGTTTCCCGGTATACCCTGAACGTTCAGCCGCCATAGCTTGTACCCTGTACCAAGCCTTAGGCCAACTGAATCGGAGTATTTCAACAGTATTCATTATACACCCCCAACCAAGCTTTCGACAAATGATTACGTGTTATTTTGGCACTGTCCCCGGCGCCCTCTTACATTCGCTGCCGGGGTCTTATTGATGTATAATAGTATTTGTAATTATCATAAGTTATTGGTAGCCTTTACGAAAAACCCTTACTTAATCGAGGCGAAAGGAATATCACCCCAATATATGTATTTGCCATCAAATACCGATAACAACCTTGCTTTCCATATTATTTCGTCCTCAACCTGCTAAGGAGAAAGGGGGATTTCAAGTGTCTTCTCTGCAATGGGTCCTGGTAGCCGTTGTTGCCGGTGTTATTGAGATATTCAGCCTGGGACTGTGGTTCCTTTGGCTGGCCATATCCGCCGTAATAGTCGCTCTGGCTGCCCGGCTGGGTCTTTTGACCGGCCTGGACACTCAATTATTGACCTTTGCGTTGCTTACCTTGATCTTTGTCATCTTTACCCGTCCACTGGTGTTGAAATTCTTCAAAAGCAATGATACGGCAAGTAATGTTGAGGCATTGATCGGCCAGCACGGCATGGTTACCAGCACTATAACACCGCTGCATTTCGGGCAGGTCAAGGTAAACGGTGAGATATGGACCGCAAGTGCCAAAGAGGAGATCGAAACCGATACACGTATCGAGGTAACCGGGATCGATGGAGTCAAGTTGCTCGTTAAGAGGGCAGATTAAAGACGGGTCTGAACAAGAAAGGAGCGTATTATGGGTACTTTTCTTCGTGTTTTTGTTGACCTGGTAGTAGTGATCTTTGTTGTCGTTATTGCATTTTCTTCTATCAAAATAATCCGTCAAGCTACGGTAGGTATTGTAGAGCGGTTGGGCAAGTATCACAAGACGGCTACCCAGGGTATCAATGTCATAATCCCTTTCATCGATACCTTCAGGGTCATTGTGGATCTGCGTGAGCAGGTGGTCGACTTTCCGCCCCAACCGGTCATAACCAAGGATAATGTTACTATGATGATCGATACTATTGTCTACTTTCAGATCACTGACCCTTTCAAAAATACCTATGAAATCGTCAATCCCCGGCTGGCTATTGAAAATCTGACCGCTACCACCCTCCGTAATATCGTAGGCGATCTGGAGCTGGACGAGACCCTGACATCACGAGACCTGGTCAATAACAAGCTGAGAATAATACTGGACGAGGCTACCGACAAGTGGGGCATAAAGGTCAACCGGGTCGAACTGAAAAACATCCTGCCTCCGCAGGATATCCAGACAGCTATGGAAAAACAGATGCGGGCTGAGCGGGAAAAACGTCAGGCCATACTTCTGGCTGAAGGGCAAAAGACCGCAGCAATACTGGAGGCGGAGGGCAAAAAGCAGTCGGTCATACTGAATGCGGAAGCTATTAAGGAAGCCGCTATCAGAGAAGCCGAAGGACAGCGGCAGGCCAAAATATTGCAGGCCGAGGGTGAAGCTCAGGCCATCCTTTCGGTGCAGAAGGCCTTTTCCGACAGCCTGGTGATGATCAAGGAAGCTGGGGCCGATCGATCAGTACTGGCTCTGAAGTCATTGGAAACAATAAAAGCCATCGGCAACGGTCAGGCCACAAAGCTGATCATCCCTTCTGATCTTGCCGGATTGGGCGGAGTCTTTGCCGCACTCAAAGAAGCGACAGCTGAATTACCTGCGGTGGCACCAAATATTACAGTTGGGGCATTACCGGCCACCCCTGAATAACCAGCTGACAACAGCAAAAGGAGGCTAAAAAGCCTCCTTTTGTTATAATAATTCCTATTTAACAGTTATTTGCGTGCGTTCGGTCAATATTAAATGCACCGGTATATCGCCGGGGTGCGGACCCACGTCGTCAACCACCTGAAAGTCATAACATAGTCCACAACAAAAGGCATCTTTGCGCAATCGCAGCAAAAAGCGGTCATAGTAACCCTTACCATAGCCCAGGCGATACCCCTGAGCATCAAAGACCAGTCCGGGGACCAGCACCACATCGATCAGCTGCGGGTCAAATGGCCCACCTATAGGCTCGCGGATACCGAAGGGACCTGCAACAGTCTGCTCCCATCCTCTGAACTGCACGGCTTCCATGCTCCCGTTCTTTTCCACCCTGGGCAGGAACAGGTTTTTCCCGCAGGCTATTTCTTTTTCCACCCAAAACGCCAGGTCTATTTCATTTTTAATACTGGCAAAACCCATGATGGACCGGGCGTGGCGCAGCGGTTCCAGCTCGTCCAGCCGCGAAGCTATCTTTCGACTCGCCGCCTTGACCTGTTCCGGGGTAAGCCCGGCTCGGACAGCGGCCATCTGGTTCCGCAGCCCATCCCGGTCGATACTGCTGGCATCCCCGCTCCTCAACTACTTGTTCCCCCTGTCTTCTGCCAACGTGATTTCTGATAGTAATACAATATGACGCCTACTATCAGCAGCCCCAGCGTATACACCTGCCCTAGAGAGATCGGCCCCACCATTATAAGGCTCTCCCGGAAGTACTCAACAATAAAGCGATATATACTGTAACCGATGATATAGGTTATAAAAACCTGTCCGGGGAAACGTCGACGCTGATACAGCCAAATCAAGATCCCAAACAGGATGAAATTCAAGGCAGAGCTGAAAAGCTGGGTAGGATAGCGCGAATATGCGTCCACAGTCGGGAAGATCATACCCAGGGCAGATGATGTGACCTTGCCGTAACAGCACCCTTCCAGGAAACAACCGATGCGCACCACTGCATAACCCAGGGCTACAAAGGGAGCAAATATGTCTGCTATCGGCCATCCCGGCAGTTTTTTCTTATGCAGGTAAATCAGGAAAGGGATGACTCCGCCCGCCAAAGACCCGTACCAGACCAGGCCCTGGATGCCTCCTTCCCGTAAAGACAGGACCATCCAGGGGTCACGCAGAAAATCGGTCCACTCATAGGTAATGATATAGGACAGGCGTCCGCCGATGATTCCACAGATGACGGTGAGAAGGATCAGATCGATGGCTATCTCAGACTGGTAACCCTCTTTATCCAACATACGACTGATGCCGATAACAGATATGATCACAGCCAGAGCCAGCATAAATCCCCAGGCAAAAACCTTTATTGGGCCGAACTGTAAAAGAATAGGATGCAAAAAAGCACCACTCCTTACTTTCAGGTTATCCACAGGGCAGAAACTTCGACTTCATTATTATTTAGGTCTAAAGCAGGACTTGCCGACATAAGAGCATGTCCCTCAAACGCTGATAAATTAATTATTCACAGACTTATCCACATTATCCACAAGAAATTTTCACAGGGACCTGGCTGCCGGATAGGCATTCAAATCCAGGGGAGCAAAATGCCCCAAACGATAAGCATCGTAGGCGCAACCTGCTATCATTGCAGCATTGTCGGTACATAGTCTCAGAGAAGGATAATAGATCTCGTACCCCTCGTCCCGGGACCTCTGCCCTATGAGGGTCCTTAAAGCTCCGTTAGCTGCTACTCCCCCCGCCATCAAGATGCTTTTCACGTTGTACTGGCCGGCTGCCCGCATAGTCTTTTCCACCAGAACCTCTATCAGGGCGGACTGGAACTCGGCTGCCATATCATAGACCGTGACGCCTCCCCGTTTTTCGATCTTCTTCCATTCATTCATAGCCGCAGTCTTCAAGCCGCTGAAACTAAATTCATAATCATTGCGGTCCAGGAATACGCGAGGCAATACGATCCTGCCAGGTTCTCCCTGTTCGGCCGCCTTCTGTACCGCTGGTCCACCAGGGTAACCCAATCCTAAAAAACGGGCCACCTTGTCAAAGGCCTCTCCTGCCGCATCATCCCGTGTCTCACCGATAAGCTCCATATGGCCGGGTTCAGGCATATAAAGCAGGCTGGTATGACCCCCGGAGACTACCAGACAGATCGCCGGAAAGGCTATGTCATCATACTCCAGAAAGTTGGCATAGATATGGCCCTGCAGGTGGTTTACGGCTATCAGCGGTTTTTGCAGACCGTAGGCAAAAGACTTGGCAAAGGATACCCCTACCAGCAATGCTCCGATCAACCCGGGCATGTTGGTAACTGCCACTGCGTGTATATCCTGGTGGGTCAGACCGGCCTGGTTGAAAGCCTCATCTACTACCAGGGCTATATTCTCGATATGTTTGCGCGAAGCTACCTCTGGCACCACCCCGCCGAACTGACGATGGATATCGATCTGTGAATTGATTACATTGGAAAGTATCCGACGGCCGTTGCATACGATGGCAGCGGCAGTTTCATCACAAGAGCTTTCGATACCCAGGATCATCGTTTCTTGCACAAGTACATCCTCATTTCCGGTTTTGTGGCCATTCACAATTTAAAACAGGAGCTTGGTCATGATAATGGCATCCTCATTATTATCCGAATAATATTCCTTTCTGAGACCTGAAGCGAGATAACCCAGACCTCGATAAAGTGCCAGAGCCGACATATTGGAAGGCCGTACCTCCAACAAGATGCGCGTAGCCTTTTTTTGCCGCGCGATTTTCTCCAATTCCTCCATCAAGGCACGCCCTACCTTGGCATTGCGGTACTCCGGGGCTACTGCTACATTGGTTATATGACCTTCTTCAAATACCACCCAGATACCGCCGTAAGCGATTACCTCGCCCTCGTAGTCACCAACCAGATAATTGGCAAATTGATTTTTCAACTCACCCAGATAGGATTCCTTAGACCAGGGTAGGCTGAAAGATTCGATCTCTATCCGCATGACCGCATCGATATCCATAGGAGTCATCTTACGGATCATAAAATCCTGGTTAATATGCATCAAACCGCTCCTCTTCCCAGCCGATATTCGGCTTCTGACAGGCGTATATACACCGGACACAACCTGAAAATATTTTCGAACTCGCACCGGCCTACCCGATCAACCGCCAGGTCGGCTAAAGCTGAAGCCCGCGGCAGCATCAAATGGGGCGGGGCTATGACCATCTTATCCCCTAGCTCTTCCCGGAAGAATTCCTTATAAGGCGGGTACCCGTCGCCTAGAAGTATGAGCCGGTCCTTACCCGCTGTATCGAGTACAGCCAAGGCAAGGCCGGTGAATTCCTCCGGCGGGCAGGCTCTCATATCGGCCAGGGATACCGTTTTTAGACCATCCACACAATAAAAGCCGCAGTAGACTTCCCCCTTGCGCGCATTGAGCAAGGGGCAGATCAAGGCATCACTGCCATAGATATTGTGAGCCATTACCTCCAGGGTGTTCACGCCGACTACCGGTATGCCAGTGGCCAGAGCCAGTCCTTTGACCAGAGCCAGGCCAATGCGCAGCCCGGTAAAAGATCCGGGGCCGGTGGTTACCGCCAGCACATCAACATCAGTTATAGTGCACTCACATTCCCTGAGTACCCGGTCAACCATGGGCATCAGGGTCTCGGAGTGGGTCTTTTTATAATTACTGAATTCCTCTTTCAGCAGGACCCCATCATGTAGCAGTGCCACGCCGGCGACCGGCGTAGCACTATCTATGGCCAGAATGCGCATTGCTCTGCAGCTCCTTCAATCTATCCCGATAACGATCGCCTTGTGCGAAGATGGTAACCTGCCGCTCCCGGTCATAATCTTCATCAGTCAATTCGATCTTTATAAACAAAGCTTCTGATGGCAGTAGGTCTGTACTGCCTGTCCTTTCCCCCAAAGCAAAACCGGTCTGGGGCCATTCGATCAAGGCTATTCCATCTTGCTCCAGATAGTCCTCCAGGCCCAGATCTACAAGTTCGCTCCCCTCGAGACGATAGAAATCAAAATGGAAAACAGGTAGGGCTGCCTGATAGATATTCATCAGGGTAAAAGTGGGGCTGGTCACCCGCCCCCCATAACCGAGGCCCCGGGCGATCCCTCTGACCAGAGTAGTCTTGCCGGCCCCCAGTTCTCCCATTAGGTAGATCAGATCCCGGTTTTTTAAAATGCTGGCGATGTCCTCGCCCAACTTTTCCATCTCTTCATCGCTATTTATGCTGAACTCCAGAAGCCTCACTCCAACGGCATTTTTCATCAAAAATCTTAAAAGTTTTAAACTTTTGCTTATAATCGTTTATATTCGTCGCGTATTTGTTTGAAATCCTCCCAGGTCGGCCGCTTATAGGATTCAGTCCGCAGCAATGCAGCCGGATGATAAGTGGCCATGATCTTTATCCCCTGCCTAATGAACCACTTGCCCCTCACCACAGATATCTGTGCTTTGGGATCTATGACAGCCTTGCTGGCGGCCGCACCCAGACAGACTATTATCGACGGTCTGATCAGCCTTATCTGGGCCTCCAGATAATTACGGCATATCTGCACTTCATCCGGGTTGGGTATCCGGTTCCCCGGAGGACGGCATTTTACCACATTGCCTATGTATACCTCAGGGCGGGAAAAATCCGCCGCCTCTAGTATCTTATTGAGAAGCTGGCCTGCCCTGCCTACAAAAGGACGTCCCTGAATGTCCTCATCCTGACCTGGTCCTTCACCAACAAACATGATTTTGGAATGGGGATCGCCTTCGCCAAAAACCACCTGCTGACAAGTACTTCTCAAGCGGCAAGCCTGACAATCCCTGGCTGTCTGCTCCAACTCCTCCAGGCTCAGGATATCGGTAAACGCAGCTTCTATACGCACCCCCGGCAGAAATGGTTCCGCCTCCGGCTTGATTGCTTTCTGCTCTGGTTCCGCTGGCTTGACAATTACTGTTTCTATCCCAAATAAATCAGGTTGTTCAACTGACATTTTCTCCCCTCCTGTCTCATTCTAATCTTTCCCCGCCCGATTTTCCATCCATATGGAGAAAAATCAACCATACAAGCAGAAACGGGGACAGTTCCTTTTGCTCCAAGGAACCATCCCCGTAAGAGATCATATTTATTGATTCTGTTTCAAAACCCCATATAGATCGGTGAAACCCGTACCGATCCGCCAGAAAGATACACCGCCCAGCTTTTTGGCTCTGGCCAGCTCCACCTTGGCCTGCAGGCTCTGCCCGTTTTCCATCCAGATCTGGTGCCACACCCCATATTGATCCCAGTAACTGTAGCTGGGACTCATAGCGGCCTTATCAAAGGTCTCCACCAGAGTATACCGCGCCTTGAGGTCTGCCAGTTTTTTGGCCGACACAGTAGTGGCATTTGAACCAGCGGGCCAATCATATCCATAGGTGGCCAGACCCAAAAGAACTTTATGCGCGGGGATGTTGGCGGTCATATAATCAGTGACCTGCTGCACCCACCATAATGGAGCAACCGCACCCGGCGCCGAGGTCCTGTAATGATAATCATAGGCCATCACTACTACCTGATCGGCGATCTGACCAATGCGTGCATACTGGTAAGGTGTGGGCCATTTATCACTTGCAGTGCGGGCAAAAACAGCAACTGAAAGGGTCTTGTCCCCCAGGGATGTCTTCAGCTCGCGAAGAAAGGTGGTAAAGAGTTCCGCGTCAGCTGCTGCCATCAATTCAAAATCGATATTTACCCCGTCATAGCCGTCGTTATTGATCCGGTCCATTATGTTGCCGATGAGACGGGAACGGTTCTCTGCACTTGCCAACAATTGATGGAGTTGTTCACTGCCCATCAATACAACACTGGCATGAGTGCGCAGACCCTTGGAACTGGCCAAAGCCATAACTCCCGGATAGTCGTCCCGGTATTCGTAGCTGAGAGTACCGAGAGCATCGGTCTTGAACCAGCGAAAAGCTACGTCAGTAAATAAATCCGCATTGGTTTCCAACTCGCTGCGAGCCGGCATATAGTAGTAAGGCATGACAGTGAACTCCCGGGAGAAATCGATAGTGACTTCGCGGGTCCCGCTGTTCCAGTCAACTACTGCCCCGAGGTTCTCTGTCAGGAAGCGCAGCGGGATATAGGTGCGGCTGTTATATATGTAGGGAGCGGAATCTATGGCCACGGTGTTCCCATCAACCGAAGCTTTGAGCGATCCGATAAAAAGCTCGATATACCTTCCGCGGCAATCGATAGCAACCTTTTTCATCCGGGCATCCCAGTAAACCTTGCCCTGCAGCGCCGGGTCCTCGATCACGAACCGGACCGGGATCATGACCCGGTTATTGCTGATCTGTACCGGGGTTTCAAAGTAACGAAGCTTGCCGTCTATAGTTACCTTTATGTCAGTTGCGGCCTGAACCGGAGGGGAATATGTAAGCATCATTAAGGTCAGCAGTATGAGAAATCCGCTGCCCCATCGCAAGAGCATCTTCAAGAAACCTCACCTCGATATTTAATTTCTTATAAACTTCGCAATCATATATGTAAATTCCTTGATGTAAATAATGGGTCAAAAAAAGCGAGACACTGTTTAAATGTCTCGCCTCAGACCGTCAAAAAAGACGAATCTCATCGTTACTTCACAAGTCCCGTTCAATCGACGTACGTTAAGTACGCCTCAATCACGGGGCTTGCTTG
>JBLMZJ010000052.1:0-23909 GCA_050258735.1 Deltaproteobacteria bacterium
CGCCTCAATCACGGGGCTTGCTTGTGCCTCCAGATTCGGGTTCTTCGCATGGGATCATCGAAGATTTATTAAAACCCAGATATTGAGGTGGCTTATTATTCTAGCCTCAAATGTAAAATAGTATCTCTTATCGCCTTCGCCATTTTTGCTCGGTCTGCTACTTCTTTAACAAGCTGAGGCGAGACACTCTTAAGTGTCTCGCCTCAACTGTTTTAGTTGATGAATTTTTTTTGAGGGAAAAGGGCTTCCAGATCATCCAACGGGATATGCACCATGTTATCCTGGTCTATCACGGCCAGTATGGCCATTTCTTCACCGGTATATTCTTCATTATAAAAACCGAGCACGCATACCGTCATCATAGTCCCATTCATGTAAACGGTAAAAAGGTCGCCTTTGTTCAACCCTCATCCCTCCATATCATACCATCCACCATGGTAAATCGTACCCGGGAGCGATAATCAAAGGGGTGCCCGTCAAAAACAGCCAGATCAGCCTTTTTGCCCTTTTCCAGGGTACCCAGTTCATGATCTACCCTCATCATCCGGGCGGGAACACTGGTGAGCGCGGCCAAAGCGATATCTTCATCAAGTCCCTCCCTGACGGCCAGAGCAGCACATACCCGCAGATGTTCGATCGGTATTACAGGATGGTCGGTTATCAGGCAAAACTCTATACCCAGACGGGCCAACCGCCCGGCATTCCGGAAATCTACCTCCTTCATCTCCACCTTCGCCCGGTTGGTAAAGAGGGGGCCCAGGCATACCGGAACATCACGTTTGACCAGTTCGTCGGCAATCAAATGTGCCTCGGTGCCGTGCTGGATAATCAGATCAAAATCGAATTCATCCTTGATACGAAGGGCAGTCAGGATATCATCGGCCCGGTGCGCGTGCAGCAGCAGCGGCATCTCCTTTTTTAAGACCATCATTATGGGTTGTTGTCTCCAGCTTTCTTTATTGTCCTTGTTTTCCTTATCCTCTCCATCCAGGGCTCGGGCCGCTTTATAGAAAGCTTCCCGCAGCAGACTGGCGCTGCCCATACGGGTTACCGGGGTCTTCTTTTGCCCTGCATATACCCGTTTGGGATTCTCACCCAATGCGGCCTTGAGTCCCCATGGCTGCCGGTAGATCATTTGGGCAGGATCGGCCGCCAAGTGTTTGAGGAAGACTGCTTGCCCGCCAAGGATATTGGCACTCCCCGGCATACTCATAGTGCGGGTGACCCCACCGCGCAAGGCATCCCTAAAGGCTATATCAGCAAAGTTGATCCCGTCCACAGCTCGCAACTGCGGAGTCGATGGATCTACTGCTTCATTGACGTCGTCACCTTCGACCCGATAGATCTCTTCTTCCAATCCTATATGGGTATGGGCGTCGATCAGACCGGGAGTTATGAAACAGCCGCCGGCATCGATGATTTCACAGCCGTCAGGTATGGATACTCTCTTGCCTGCCGCGGTGATCTTGTCGCCATCGATCAGGATGACCCCGCCGTCAATGATACCCTTCTGCCCCATGGTAAAAATCTTGCCGCCTTTTATCGCTATCACTGATGATCCTCCCTTACCCTACATTTTATGATTATCGCCTTCCTGCGGTTCAGCCGACACCCTAACATAATCTCCCTGTTATCTTTGCCTTTAGTGTCCGGAAGCCTTCACCAGACTGGAGAATATACGTTGTGAGAACATGTCATTCATGGTTTCAGGATGCCACTGCAATCCGAGCATATAACGATGGGAACGGCTTTCAATCGCTTCCACGGTCCCATCCGCAGTCCGGGCACTGATAATCAGGCCCTGTCCCAGATCAGCTGCCGCCTGGTGGTGAAAGCTATTGACCCTGATTTCTCCTCGACCGATGATGCTGGCCAGGGCAGTATCTGGTTCTATAAATATAGCATGAAAGGGATAATCACGGGGCGCTTTTTGGTCATGGGCCAGCGGACTGTCGATATGCTGCTGCAGGCTGCCCCCGCAGGCTACGTTCAGCAGCTGACAGCCGCGGCAAATCCCCAATATCGGTATATCCCGCTCCAAGGCACGCCGGGCCAAAGCCAGCTCGAAACCATCCCTCCGGGGATTTATTTCCCCCAACCGAGGTGAAGGCAGTTCGCCCCAAAAGGCTGGATCGATGTCCCCGCCCCCCGATAAGATCAGACCATGACAGATATCCAGGTATTCTTCGATCATGGCATCGTCATCACTGGGCGGAAGAATTATCACGCTGCCTCCAGCTTGCCGTACCGAGGCTACGTATCCATCCCCCAGGCAATGTTTGACCACCTCATAACTATAATCAGCGCTTATCCCGATAATAGGTCTCATTCCGCTCCCCCCTCATATCTATTTTATATAATACAATGAGCAGGTTCCTCTCAGAACCTGCAGACAATAAAGGCAGGTCACTGTCGCGACCTGCCTAAGCTCTATACTCACCTGTCAGCTATGTAATTTATATCTCTTCCAAGCCCAAGCTGATCTTAAGGGCTTGATCCACTTTCACCATACTATCTTCACGAAGTACAGCTATGCGTTGTTTTAAACGGCTCTTGTCGATGGTCCTGATTTGTTCGGCTAGAATGACGGAGTCACGCTCCAATCCGTAGGTGTGGGCATCGATCTCAACATGGGTGGGCAGCTTGGCTTTGTTTATCTGTGAGGTAATAGCCAGAATTATCGTGGTCGGGCTATACTGGTTGCCTATATCGTTTTGTACTACCAGTACCGGTCTGATTCCGCCCTGTTCCGAACCCACCACCGGGTTCAACTGGGCAAAATAGATTTC
Organism: Deltaproteobacteria bacterium; assembly: GCA_050258735.1. Taxonomy (GTDB): domain Bacteria; phylum Bacillota; class Syntrophomonadia; order Syntrophomonadales; family Syntrophomonadaceae; genus Syntrophomonas_A. The sequence goes on from JBLMZJ010000052.1 coordinate 2,790, forward strand.
GCCTCTCTTGGTCATTTAAGCATATCACTCCAATAATTTTTCTATGCAGTTTACCAGAGCCTCTTCTTCCATTCCGAGGCTTTCACAGGCGATACCCAGATTGATCTCTGCCATCTCCAGGTAACCCTTTTTCATGAGTTCCAACTTCAACTTCCTCTTCCGCTCCCCCAGATAAAACTTAATGGCTTCCCGTACTATCTGACTGCGATTTTTGCTTTCGAGAACCATTATATCGTCAACTTCACACAAGAGATTTTCCGGAACCGTTATTATGATTCGTTTCGTGGCTGGCAAAGCGAGCACCTCCACATAATAGATACATATCGACGAATCTATTATAATTAATTCTCTTGCCAAGCCGCAAATCCAATAATTGCATCAAACCTGACTTCTCTTGTAAAACCTTGGCACCCGTACCCCCAGGGAACAAACTATTTCGTAGTTGATAGTGCCAATCAATGCGGCCAGGTCATCTGCGGTGATCCCTTCCTCCGGTTTCCCGAACAGGATGATCTCATCCCCGGTTCTAACTTCCTCTACCCCAGTTACATCAAACATACACTGATCCATGCATACAGTTCCAATCAACGGGACTGAGTGGCCCTTGACCATCCCCCAGGAGCGGTTGGAAAGGAGCCGGTTGTAGCCGTCGGCATATCCTATAGGAACCGTAGCCACTATGGCCTCTTCTCGGCAATAATACCTGCGCCCGTAGCTTACCGGATATCCCGGCGGCAGCTTTTTAACATAACTGACCTGGCTTTTCAGAGTCATAGCCGGTATTATATCCAATTCTGCTTTCATGGCCGGGGAAGGAGCCAAGCCATATAACACTATGCCTGCCCTGACCATGTCAAAAATCGCCTCTGGATATCTGAATATGGCAGCACTGTTAGCACAATGTTTAATTGGTATGTGGTGCCCCCTGCTCTCCAATTCCCTGATAAAACCTGAGAACAAATCCAACTGCCTGCGGGTAAAGGTTTCGCTTTCCCCGTCCGCCTCGGCAAAGTGGGTGATTATACCCTCCAATTCTATACCTGGCAGCCCGGCGATCTTTTCAACCAGATCCAGCGATTCTTCCTGTACCTTAAAACCCAGGCGGCCCATGCCGGTATCGATCTTTATATGGACCCGAGCTTTTTTCCCCGCTGCCTGAGCGGCCTGACTGAAAGCCAAGGCGGCATCCATAGTAAAGATACAAGGGGTGACATCTGCTGCTACCGCAGTAGCGGCCGAAGCTTCCGGCAGATAACCCAGGGTGAGCACCGGAGCCGTGATCCCCGCCTGGCGAAGTTCCATGGCCTCCTCCAAACTGGCAACTCCGAAATAATCCACACCCCATTCCTGGCAGACGCGGCTGACCTCTTCCACCCCATGTCCATAGGCATTGGCCTTGACCACCGCCATGATCCTGGCCGGACCGGCGGCCCGCCTTATACTGCTCAGGTTGTGTTCTATAGCTGTTAAATCTATTTCTGCCCAGGTTGGCCTGCTATTATCCATTACTTTTCACCAATGCTTTTAAAATATCATTGCGGGTGATGATCCCTACCAGCTTCTTATTGCGCACTACCGGCACACGATTTATTTTTTTATGCTGCATAAGTTCCACCACTTCTGTAACGGGGGTGTCTTCTTCCACGACCACGACTTTCGGGTTCATCACCTCTTTCACCCTGGTTGCCGTATATTTTTTCAGGTCCTGATTGAAGCGCAGAGGATTCTCCAGAAATATTATACTGTCAAAAAGAGTAAGATAGAATGGGACCTTTAATTCACTCGCCTTTACCATCAGATCCTGTTCAGTGATCACTCCCATCACATGATGATTCTGATCGACCACTGGTATGCCGCTGATCTTATTGTCTACCATCAACCGGGTCACTTCTTCGATCTTTTCCTCAGGATAGGCGGTAATAACCTCCCGGGTCATGATATCCCGTGCCAGCATGATCATCACTCCTTTATTAAATAATGGTGTCCCGAACACCCATTACCTGTATCCCATCATCGTATTGTTTCATCACTGCCGGCAGGCAGTTGATGATATCCCCTGCTATTATACCGCGTTCACCCTTCATATGGGCGGCAGCGTCTCCAGACAGACCGTGCAGATAAACGCCCACACAGGCGGCATCGGCCGGTTTCAGCCCCTGAGCTATCAACCCGGCGATTATCCCGCAGAGCACGTCTCCGCTGCCAGCGGTAGCCATACCGGGATTGCCGGTAATATTTACATATACCTCGCCATGTGCATTAGCGACAACAGTTTTGTTCCCCTTTAAAACCACGGTCACTCCCCAGTCCATTGCGGTACTCCGTGCAACAGCGATGCGGTTGGCCTGGATCTCTTCTATGCTTTTGCCAGTCAGTTTTGCCATCTCTCCGGGGTGCGGGGTAAGGACCACCGGGATCTGCCGATGCTGAAGGACCCCAATATCAACAGCCAGCGCATTCAAACCGTCAGCATCAATGACTACCGGTATACCGGCTTTTTCCAGCACAAAGCGGATTACGGCATGGGCCTCCGGATACTGTGACATCCCGGGGCCAATGGCACAAACTGATGAAATACCCAGAAGGTTTTCTATTGCTGGCAGGGCTTCCAGGGCGATAGCTGCTTGCCCGGTTTCTGGAAGAGCCCGGGTCATGACTTCTACCATAGCAGCTTCCGCTACCGGCAGGAGCGACTCCGGCATGGCCGCTGTGACCAATCCGGCTCCACAGCGCAGTGCCGTACCAGCCGCCATAATCACCGCACCGGTCATGCCCCGTGAACCACCTACTACTAGAGTATGGCCATAGGTCCCCTTGTGGGATTCAGGTTTACGTGGTCTCAGGAATGGTCTGACCATTGCCTCGCCGATCAGGTTGGTCTTTAGTTCGCGGTCTTCCAGGAGCGGACGGGGAATGGAAATATCAGCCACGCTGAGGGTCCCCACATAGTCCTTGCCCGGTTCAAGTACCAGTCCGATTTTCGGCAGAGCAAAGGTGACAGTATGGGTAGCCCTGACTGCTTCGCCATGCACCTTGCCAGTATCGGCTTCCACCCCCGAAGGTATGTCTACCGCTACCACCGGCACCCGCGTCCAGTTGATCATGCGTACTATCTTGGCTTCCATCTCTCCCAGGCTGCCTTTGAACCCTATACCGTAAATGGCATCGACGATCAGATCCGTACCCAGCAGGCCCAACATCAACTTGTTGAGCTGATCTTCCTGGTATAATGGGTAAATGGAACTAGTCATCCGGCTCAAGATATCATAATTTGTGCGTGAATCCGGAGTGAATTCACCGGGATTGCCCATGATAAAAGTGTCAACATTGGCCCCGGCATTGAGCAGATGACGGGCCACAACGAAGCCATCCCCCCCGTTGTTGCCCTTGCCGGCCAGGATGACCACATTTTTCCCCACCGCACTGCCCAGTATCTCCTGAACCACCTCCATGGTCTGCAGTCCCGCATTCTCCATCAGAATAAGGCTGGGTATTCCGTAAACACTGGTAGCCCTTCGATCGATCTCTTTCATCTCATGCGCGTATAAGAGCTTCAATCCCTTCACTCCTTTTCCGCGATAACAGCTGCTATCGCATGTGTTGCTGAATGGGAAAGGCTCAGGTCGATGTTCCTGATCCCCTCCTGCTCAGACCTGAGCAAAGCCGCACCATGCAGCAATATCCGGGGCCTTCCCCCCGCTTCTACGGCAACTTCCACATCATGAAAACCGATGCCCTGGCTCAAAGCGGGATGGAGTTTGCGAACAGCTTCCTTGGCGGCAAAACGTGCGGCCAGTGAAGGGTAGGGATTCGCTTTGCTGCGGCAGTATTCCAGTTCGCCGACCGTATACAGCCGCTCCAAAAAATGAGGCGTCCGCAGTGCTGCTTCTTTGATTCTTTCTATTTCAATTATATCTATCCCTATCAGCAATATGTACCCCTCTTCGTACTAAAAACAAAGCCCTGAAACCGATGGGTTTCAAGGCTGCAGCAAATCAAGTATGATTTGTTGTTTTACTGGTAATTATTATAACCCGGCATTACTGCCGGCACAATACTTATTCCTCCCGGCTGCCTACGGAGACCAATTCAGCGCGTTCACCCTCATTTAGTATTTTGTCCATATCCAGCAATACTAATAAGCGCCCGTCGATTTTACCTACACCGGTCAGATAATCAGCCGCGATACCGCCGACGATCGTGGGGGCCGGCTCGATATTATCTTCTGATAAGCGCAGGACCTCACTGACCTCATCCACGATGATCCCGACAGTCTGCCCGGCTACTTCAACCACTACGCTGCGGGTCTCGGAAGTGAATTCAGATGCTCCCATCTGAAAACGTTTCTTAAGGTCTATTATTGGGATGATCTTACCGCGAAGATTGATGATACCTTCAACAAATTCCGGAGCCTGAGGCAGTTTGGTCGGTTTGGCCATGGTGATTATCTCTTGTACCTTGGTGATCGAGACCCCATACTCACAGATCATATCGCCCTGTTTCAGGGTAAAGACTACTAATTGGATTTCGTTAGCCATATATTCCCCTCCTATGCTTACCTCTGGCGAAATTTATCGATATAAAACGAATTTCTATATACATTTATATTCATCACCAGATAGTTTTTTCCTCTATTTATTTATAATTTTCTCGTAATTTTCTCTATCATCCAACAGGTTTTTGTACAATGCATATCGGTGGTTAAAGCATGTTCCATTTATCAGTCGCCAATTAAAAAAATTTTTACCGGAATATTCAATTTTGTTGTAATATATTAAAAATACGTTCCTCGATGCGCATAGTTTCGACACAAAGTGTGTGTTAATTCTCAGTGTCAATGCCCTCACCTGATAATAAAAACAGCACTATTTTAGTCACGGTTTAAGCATAGCAGGAAATGTTGACATAAAAATAACACATTCATTATAATAAATAAAATATACCAAAATGATGATGATAGGGAATAGTAAGCTGATCCTTGGGCAATAGAGAACCGCTGTCTGGTGTAAGGCGGTCGAAGAGGCAAGCAGAACTCACCCTGGAGTTGCCGACCGAAATCATTTCTGAAAGTAGGCTCGGACGGAGCTTCTACCGTTAAAAGGAAGGGGATATCGGATTTTAGATCCCGTATCTTGTTGGAGTGAACGGCTTTAGCCGTTAATTTGAGTGGTACCGCGGAGTTAAACCCTTCGTCTCAGAGTTTTGAGCGAAGGGTTTGTTTTTTTATCAAGGATAAAGGAGGAGCGATGAAGACATAAGGACTATTGAAGAAGATCGTTTAAGGGGTGTATAAGTATTTTTGTGGTAACAGTAGCATGGTAGGAAATCTCCTTTCATTTGAAAGTTCAGATAACATGTGCCTATGGCAATATCATTGAGGGAATGGAGGAACAATATGTTAGAACTACGAATCAACGGGTTTGGCGGACAGGGCTCCGTGACCTTGGCTCACTTGCTGGCGCAGGCTGCGCTGGAAAACGGTGAACAAGGACAAGCCTTGCCTTTCTTCGGGGTAGAACGCCGCGGAGCGCCGGTGCGGGCGGCAGTGCGCATGTCCCCCACTACTATCCACGCGCACAGTCAATGCGAACTGCCTGATTATGTGGTAGTTATGAGTGAAAAACTCACGGAAGCGGCAGTCAGCGAAGGTATTCTCGAGAGTGGCACCGTGATCATCAATACTCCCCATGGTGTAGCCGTGGAAAACCACGTTACCTGGCAGATTGATGCCGAAGGTATCGCCCGCGAGGCCGGACTATTTTCCGCCGATGGACCCCTTATCAATATTCCACTGTTTGGCGCAGTGTGCCGGGTGCTAAACATCCCGCAGAATATTATGGAACAAACCATTAAGAATAAATGGCCGGGCAAAAACGGCGAGCGCAATCTGGCCCCCGCCGGCAAGGCTTATAATACCGTCAAACAGGTCAGCGCATAGCGGGCTTATATACTAGGATCAGGGAAAGGAATGGAAACATATGAAATCAGTTACTAAAGCCTACCGGCCAATTTCCTGGCCGATGATGGGAGCCGGCGGCGACACCGGTTCCTGGCGAGTGCACCGTCCGGTAGTTGATATTCAGAAATGCACTAAATGTCAGTTTTGTTGGGCATATTGTCCGGAAGCAGTCATCGACCGCCATGAAATTACGATTGATTACCGCTACTGCAAGGGCTGCGGTGTCTGTGCCAAAGAATGCCCCACCGGCGCCATAACCATGGTAAAGGAGGAGGATTAGCAATATGAAAACATCGCAAGTTATAATGGCTACCGGTACCAATGTGGCCGCTCTGGCCGTAAAATACGCCCGGGTGGACGTAGTACCCGGCTACCCTATCACTCCTCAAACCGCCATAATGGAATACATGGCCTCCATGGTTGAAAATGGCGAACTCGACGCCCGATTCATCCCGGTCGAAGGCGAACATAGCGCCATGGCCGCTGCCGTAGCCGCATCAGCCGCCGGTGCCCGCGTTTTCACAGCCACATCCGCCAACGGTCTGCTTTATATGCACGAGGTCTTGCATATGGCTTCCGGCGGACGTTTGCCGGTCGTAATGTGCAACGTCAACCGAGGTATTTTTGCCCCGTGGACTCTGTGGGCCGACCATCAGGACTCATTTGCACAGCGCGATACCGGTTGGATCCAATATCACTGCTCCTCCAACCAGGAAGTGTTCAACACTATCCTGCAGGCCTTCCGCGTGGCCGAACAGATCAATATCCCAGTTATGGTCAACTTTGACGGCTTTGCTATCTCCCATTGTCTGATGCCCCTCACCCTGCCGCCGCAAGAGGATATTGACCGTTTCCTGCCGCCGCATCGACCGGAATGGCGGCTCGATCCGGCGAATCCATCGTCCTTCAGCAATGTGACCATGGCGGCCGAATACGCACCCTTCCGCCAGATGCTGTCTGACGATATCATGGCATCTATCCCGCTGGTAAAGCAGGCGGCACAGGAATATAAGGATATCACCGGTATGTGGGACGGCGACACCATCGACACCTATCGGCTGGAAGACGCCGAAGTGGTAGCCTTTGCGGTCAACAGTATGGCGGCAGAATTAAAACTCTCCGTCGATATCCTGCGTGAGCAGGGCATCAAAGCCGGCCTCTTGAGGCCGCGCCTGTATCTACCCTTCCCGGCCGAGGATATCATCGACGCGTTGCCGAAAAATGCGCAGGTGATGGTACTGGATCGCAACTATGACTTCGGCCATCCCGGCGGCATTTTGGCCTCCGAACTGAAAAGCGTGCTCTTTGGCCGACGCAATGACATCACGGTCAAAAACCGGGTAATGGGCATTGGCGGTATCGATCTGACCCGCCGCTTCATGGCCGCAGAGATCCGTGCCATGATGGATGAGTAACGATCACTGAAAGGAATGGATGAGATATGGCTACCAGTATTAAACAATTACCGGATACTGAACAGGTTTTAAGCGGCAACGGGGCCTGCGGCGGCTGCCCCGCTACCATGGCTCTGCGCATCGTGGGCAAGGCTTTGGGTCCAAATGCCATCATGCTGCTGACCCCTTCCTGCTCGGTGGCTAGCATGGGTATGACCCCCAAGCTGGGCTACAACTGGCCGGGTATCAATATTTGTTTTGCGACCGCTGGCTCTTCAGCCTCCGGTATTGTCCACGCGGTCGAAATAATGAAAGAAAAAGGCCGCCTGCAAGGTGAGCTGCCTACCGTATTCAGTTGGGTAGGCGATGGCGGCACCTATGACATCGGCTTCCAGGCGCTTTCAGCCGCTGCAGAGCGCAACGATAATATTATCCACTTTTGCTATAACAATGAAGCCTACAGCAACACCGGTGTGCAGCGCAGCGGTGCCACCCCGCGCGGCACCTACACCACCACCACCCCTACCGGCAAGCGTCAACCCAAGAAAAATATGGCCCTGCTGATGCTGGAACATAATATTCCCTATGTGGCGACTGCTACTGTGGCTTATCCCGGCGATCTGTACGACAAGGTGGTAAAAGCCAAGAACATCCCGGGCATGAAATACATTGAGATCCTGGCCCCTTGCTATTTAGGCTGGCAATTCGATATGCCTGAAACCGTACAGATGAGTCGTGCGGCGGTGCGCAGCGGTGCCTGGCTGTTATGGGAAGCGGAAAACGGCATGATCACTTTCAATAACCCCAGTTCGCTTATCATCAGCGGCAAAAAAGACGCTGAACCGGTAAATGAATACCTAATGAAACAGGGCCGTTTCAACCGACTGCTTAAGGGCCCTGACGCAGTGCAACGTATCGCCGATATCCAAAGTGATATCGATCGCGAGATCGCTTTTATGCGGGAACGGGCCAAGATAACAATTTAGCTTAACTGGACATAAGGGGATGGCTCTTCCGCCTCGTTTTTAACGAGGCGGAAGAGCCATCCCCTTGCCTTTTATAGCTACTCTTTATCTGTGTCAGCTTTCCCCTTAACCATTCCCATGGCTTCGTAGGTTGCCTCATCCATCTCACCGGTGGCGGGCAAGTCGTGCCAGATCTGATAGTACTTGACCGCCAATTCAGTCATATTTCCGTATCTGCCATCAGCCCGGTCCATCACTATCCCCAGTTCCTTAAGACGACTCTGCACATAAACTACCCGTTGACCGCTGGAACCCTTTTTAAGCTTGACCGGGGTCAGATCTTCGGGAAACATTCTGCCATTCTCAACTATCCTCACAGTACATCCCCAGGGAACCAGGGGGTACAATTCCTCCACCTGGCGGTTGAACATTCGGATACAGCCATGGGAGGCATAACTGCCGATAGAATATGGCTTATCCGTCCCATGTATGCCGAATATGCCCCAGGGTACGTTCAGTCCCATCCAGCGGGTCCCAAAACCGTTGCCCCAGTTGATGCACTTCTGGGCCACCTTCCATTCTCCCAAAGGGGTAGGGGTTTCACTCTTGCCTACCGCTACCGGATACTCTTTGACCACCTTATCATCTTCATAAAGGGTCAACTTTCTGGTAGCCACATCAATGATTATCATCATTCTTTTTGCTGCTTTCTCCGCATCATTTTCCGTCAGGCAATCTACACTCTCATCCTGCAGCATCAAGGCCTCCCAAACAGGCTTGGTCACGATCCCGTTATCGGGCAAACCATGCGCCAATTGAAATAATCGTATGTTTTGAATAGTTGGCTGATTATAACGTCCATCCGGTTGTATATCATAACCCAGATCCCTCAGCCGGGCCTGCACCATCCAGACGGCATCACCTTCCAGGCAAGGTTCGTAAGGATATAATGCCGGGAAGTCGGTACGATCGATACGAGGCACCGCCTTGATTTTTGGTTTGGTGTTTGCCTTTTTGACCGCTCCATTAGTGGCCTCGGCCATGGCATTCATCAACACTCCACAAATGAGTACAAACAGCAGCAAGAATACCAGGGAACGTTCTTTTTGCCTGGTCTCCGCCATATTTATATTCAGCCGCAAGATAGCCAACCTCCTACCAACTATTTAATCAATTTTATCTTCGATACCCCAGAAACATGACAGAAATTATTAAAGGGCGACGCCGGCAACATAATATGTTTCGATACTATGCGGATGCACTATTTGCTAGCGTTACTCTGAATTGATAAAATATAAACAAAAACACTGAGAGGAGTGAACGATTTGGAGTTGGATCAATGTTTAAACTTTGTTCTAACTAAAGCCCAACAATCCATTCACCAACTTTTCAAGGCTCAACTGGCTCCCTTCGGTGTTACCCCGGGACAATATGCAGTTCTGAAGTGCCTATGGGATGAAGATGGCAAAACCGCCAAACAAATAGCTGAATTGCTTTTCCTGGACGGCTCCACCATAACCGGAGTACTGGATCGTATTGAGCAAAAAGGCCTTATAGAAAAACAGGTCGACCCTCGTGACCGGCGTGCTATCAGGGTAATGTTGACAGATGCAGGCCGCAGTTTGGAAGAACCGCTCACCCATGCCATAATTGAAGCCAATCACAAGGCTCTGGTCAATTTCAATGATATTGAAGGCGAATCACTCAAAAGCCTCCTGCACAAACTAAACCCCGGGTCATAAACGCGAAGTCGCGCGAAAGCAGATCCGCCTCAGGAAAGGCAGTTTAATAAAGTAGCCCAAAACATCTCGCGCATATATTTCCGGACTCAGTTTTTACCTTTATATATTTACATACAGCAGATTAGTTGGTATACAAATTAATGGTTGACAAAGTATTTTTACTTATCTTAGAATTCAAAAAAAAGGATAAAAGGGGCGTGTTATAAATGGATTTTAAACTGACCGAAGAACAAGAGCTGGTCAAGCAAAACATGAGAGAATTCGCACAAAAGTATGTTGATCCAATCGCAGCCGAAATCGACGAGTCAGGCCGCTTTCCTGCCGAGGCAGTTGCCAAATTGGGTGAAATGGGCTATATGGGCATGCCCTACCCGGTCCAATACGGCGGCGCCGGTACCGATTACCTCACCTACGCGCTGGCGGTGGAGGAACTCTCCAAATCCTGTGCCGCTACCGGGTTCACTATGTCTGTGCATACCAGCCTGGCCCTGGGCCCTATCAATAACTTCGGCAATGAAGAACAGAAGAAAAAATTCCTCACCCCCTTATGCCAGGGCAAACATCTGGGCGCCTTTGCCTTGACTGAACCGGGAGCAGGCACCGATGTGAACGGAGCTACTTCAACTGCAGTTCTGGATGGTGAAGAATATGTCTTAAACGGCACCAAGACCTTTACCTCCAATGGGCCGGTGGCCGATACCTTCGTAACCTTTGCCTGGACTGACAAATCAGCGGGCTCCAAGGGCATGAGCGCCTTCATCGTACCCAAAGATGCCCCGGGACTGCGGGTGGGTGAGCATTTCATGAAAATGGGTATCCGCGCCTCCCAGACCTCCGAGATCATCTTCAAGGACTGCCGCATACCCAAAGCCAACCTGCTGGGCGGAGAAGGATCTGGAATGAAGATCGCTATGAATTGTTTTGATCACGGCCGTATCGGCATCGCTGCTCAGGCAGTGGGAATTGCCCAGGCTGCCATGGAAGAGTCCATCAGCTACGCCAAGGAACGCGTCCAGTTCGGCAAACCAATCTCCAAAAACCAGGCCATCCAGTGGTGGATCGCTGACATGGCGACCGACATAGACTGTGCGCGCTACCTGTATATGCGTGCCGCCTGGCTAAAAGACCAGGGACTGCCTTTCACCAAGGAAGCATCCATGGCCAAGGTGTTTGCCGCCGAAATGTGCATGAAGCACACCATCAAGGCTGTACAGATCCACGGCGGCTATGGCTACATCAAGGGCCAAAAGGTCGAACGCCTGATGCGTGACGCTAAAATCACCGAAATCTACGAAGGCACCTCGGAAGCCCAGCGCATGGTCATCGCCAACACCGTGCTGCGGTAACGGGGGCTTTTGATTAACCACAGATGGACACAGATTTAGCACAGATAAGCACAGATGATAACGAAAGCCTAATTGTTTGGACCAATAATTATTAAAGCGTTAAAATAGTGGGTTTTTAAAATTATTTATGTTTTTCTCTAAGATGTTTATCTGTGGTTAATAATCATTGGGCAAAAGCCAGCTGATTCTAATAGCATTTAAATTAGCCAACTACTAATCTGTGTACATCTGTGGTCATGTATCTGTGTGCATCTGTGTTTAATTCCGATCTTTTGGAGGTGACGATATGCCCAGTGTATTGAGCTGTTATAAATGGGTAGTTGATGAGGCTTATATCCGTTCCGGCCCCGGAGGGAGCCTGGACCTCAGTCTGGCTGATTACAAACTTAGCGACTATGACAAGAATGCCATAGAAGAAGCTATGCTCCTGACCGAGAAGTATGGCGGATCTGCTGCGGTAATAACGGTTAGTCAACCTGATGACACCAAGGGAATAAAAGATGCGCTGTCGCGTGGTCCGGAAAAAGCATACTTCATCAATGACTCGAGCTTTGCAGACCTTCCGCCTGAACAGACTGCCAGCCTGCTGGCTGCTGCTATTTCAAAGGAAATCCCCTATGATATCATTATTTGCGGCGAGGGGTCGAGTGACCTATATGCCGGACAGGTTGGCCCGCGTTTAGCAGAAAAACTGGGTATTCCATGTCTGTGTTATGTGCAGAAGATCGAACTCAATGGTACTGAATTGATGGCTGAGCGCAAAACTGATAACGGAGTTGAAGCAGTAGCCGTATCTCTTCCGGTGTTGATAACAGTAGTCCCTGACATAAATACTCCGCGCCTGCCCGGTCTGAGGGATACCCTGGCTGCGGGCAAAAAGCCGGTAGTGGAATTTACCGCTGACGATCTGCCCTCTATCAACGACGCCCGTCTGCAAACTACGGCCAGCAAGGTGTCCAGCATCAAACGGGGCGGGCGTATTTTCAGAGCTGATGCCGCCGGCGTCAGTGATTTGGTCAAGGAATTGAAGAATTCCGGCGTTATTGCTTAGGAGGTAACGATATGGCAGGTGTCTGGATAATGGCAGAAGGCCTGGAACCAGGCCTCGAATTGATTAATATAGGTCAAACTCTGGCCGGCAGCATGAAATCCACTCTGACGGTGATAACCTGGCAGGGTGAACTGGGCCAGGAGTTTATTGCCTGCGGAGCAGATGAGATCCTATTGCTTCCGTCGTTGGGCAGTGATCAACCCTTACAATCATATATCCCGGTCATCGTTGAACACGCTCGTAAGGATATGCCGGAGATCTTTCTCATGACGTCCTCCTTGCTGGGCAAGGAGATGGCAGCCAGAATCGCCGGCCAACTCGATGCCGGTCTGGGCAGTGAATGCAATGCCCTGCGCTGGATCGAAGCAGAATCCACCCTGGAGATGGACCGATTATTCTACGGCGGAGCTGCGGTACAAACCGTTCGCTGCAGCAGTGCCCCGCGTATGGCTACGGTTGCCCCTCGTTCTTTTTCACCAGCTTCCCCACAGGAAGGAAGGCACGGCTCCGTAACCGATTTGCCCATGCCGCCGGCTTCCCCGGTCAGGGTATTGGAACGTAAACCCCGCATGCAAACAACCGGGGATATCACGAATGCCCGGGTAGTGATTTGCGTGGGCCGCGGCCTGGAAAAAGAAGCTGATCTGGACATGGCCCGGCAGCTGGCAGCGGTTTTGAATGGTGAAATCGCTTGTACCCGCCCCATCTCCCAGGAAATGCGCTGGCTCCCCGAAGATCTATGTATAGGCCTGTCAGCCAAAAAGGTAAAACCTGACCTTTACATCGGTTTGGGGGTATCAGGGCAGATCCAGCATCTGACAGGGATCCGCGATGCCCGGGTCATCGTGGCCGTCAATCAGGATCCCAATGCACCCATATTTTCTGCAGCCGATTACGGCGTATCCGGTGATTTATATGAGGTCGTCCCCTTATTACTGAACAATTTGGAGAAGTAATCATAAAGTGGGGCCAATAGCACGGAATAATCCATCTGTGACAGCTATTGGCTCCATTTGATTTTCACAGTCTATCTTGATTACCCGCTTTACAATCCATCTAAAAAATCTATCAAAATGCAGGTATTGGACACAACGTGTCGAATAACGTCAAATGTGGGTTATTAAATCACCATAACTTGCCACTATTCTATTCGTTAGCTTCTACTATGCTGGTATGTCCTGACATCCATAACTTACATCGGACAAGACTAGTGACTGCTGAGCAGTTCCCTGGGGTTTTGTATATCGATGATTAATTGGGAGGCGTTATTATTGATCACTTTACAAACTATTGAAAGCTTTAAAGAAATGGCTCCCTTTATGGCTGACCTAGTGCCCGGGGGAGTCGTATACGCTGTCTCCGATCTGGAACAGGTTACATGGAAGCTCCACTCAGCCAGTTATGATCTTACTGCTTTGCATGTGGGCACAGAGGTCCGTGTAGGCGGGGCGCTGCACCAGGCCATGGCCAGGCGGCAGGTTAGTATTGAAAAGGTCCCTCGCAATGTCTATGGTACCCGCCTGTTGCTTACTGCTTTCCCCATCCTGGATGGAGATAAAGTAGTGGGCTCCTTCGCTGTCTATCAGCCTCGTCTGCACCCGGTAGCCGGTTCATTTAACGCCTTTGCACCAATTATGGGAGAGATGTTTTCCGAAGGCTCGGTTATCTACATCAGCGACATGGAGAAATTTGCGTATGTTTACGACTCCAAAAAGTTTTCTCTACCCGGTGCTATTGCAGTGGGTGTGCCGCTTAATGACGGGTCGGCAGCCAAGGAATGTATCAAAAATGCCCGGCCGGTAGCCCATGATCTGCCCGCCAGCCTCTACGGTGTTCCGGTAATGGTCATGGCCTATCCCCTGTTTGACGAAGATGACGATTCTCTAGTAATAGGATGTTTTGGAATCGTTCTGCCCCGGGAGACGGCAGTCAAGCTGCGTGATATGTCCGGCAACCTTAAGGAAGGTTTGGCTGAGATATCGTCAGCTATAGAAGAACTGGCTGCCTCCGCTTCACAAATCAGTGATACTGAAAGATTGCTAAACGACAATGTTTTAGAGATCGGTAAGTTATCCGAAGACATCAATGACATCCTGGCTTTCATTAAACAGATCGCTGACGAGACCAAGATGTTAGGACTCAATGCCGCCATAGAAGCCGCCAGGGCCGGAGAAGCTGGTCGGGGCTTCGGCGTAGTCGCTGAGGAGATCCGCAAATTATCTGATGAGTCAAAAGAAACCGTGGTAAGGATCCGGGCTCTGACCGACAACATCAAGTACAAGATAGTCGATACGACTTCCGGCAGTGAAGCTACGTTGAGAGCAGCAGAAGAACAAGCCGCTGCTTCGGAAGAGATAACCGCCAGTGTCCAGGAAATCACCAGCCTGGCTGATCAACTGGACTTCATCGCTAGAGAAATGTAATGTCATTAAAAAAGAAATAATAAGGGCAGCGGCATTCTTTTTAGACCGCTGCCCTTTATTTTTTGCTTTCTATTGGAGCCTAAAACCGAACCTTCTGCTCCACTATGTCCTGATAAACCTCGGGTGTAAGCGGTATATAGCGGCATAGGTCAGGGTGGAGGAAATACAGAGGATCATTGATAATGTTGGGGTCGTAACCTTCCTGCTGCAAACCCTTTTTGACCTGTTTGAAGCTATTAGTGGCGTCGATTTCCGGTCTTATACGAACGAAATACGGCCGGGCAAAGGAAGGCAGCTTTTCATTTACATAGTCCGAAAACCGCTCCCAATCTACAACTGCCCCATCCTGAAGCTTTATGGCTACCATACCGCAGCGTCCTTCCATCCCCGGCACCTTGACCCCATACACGTTGGAATCTTCCATCTGGCCGAACTTATCGATAACATTGGATACCTGGTTGGTAGACACATTCTCGCTCTTCCAGCGGAAGGTGTCGCCCAGCCGGTCCACGAAGGATATATATTCCCGGTCATGCAGCTGTACCAGGTCGCCGCTGTTGAAATACTTGTCCCCGGGAGCAAGCACGTCGCGCATGATCTTGGCTTCGGTGGCCTCGGGATTGTTGACATAACCTGCGAAAACATTCAACTGGTTGATCTCACAGACCAAAAGGCCGATATCACCTTGTTCGCATTTTACAGCGAAGCCCTTTTCGTTCCTGACGATGACATCCTCGTCCAAGTCATATTTTATGACCTCTCCCTGCCGCATACCGCCCAGCACCAGATTGCCGCACATACCGGGGATCTCTTCGATATTCAGGAAAGAACCTACACCCTCGGTAGCGCCGTAGACCTCTTTCAAAACCTTGATCCCGAAGCGTTTGCGGAAGGGTTCCATCAACTCGCCCCGCATGCCGTTACCGGTTATCATCTCCAAAGGATTATCAGCATCATCAGGCCTTTCTGGCTGGTTGAATATATAGCGGCACAGTTCGCCCACATAGATAAACAGGTTGGCCTGGTATTTGCGGACTTCTTCCCAGAAGGCTCTGGCCGAGAACTTGCGGCGCAGAACCATGGTGCTGCCGGATACCAGCAAAATGGAATAGCCGATATCAAAACCGCTGTTATGGTACAGCGGCAGGACCATATATTGAATAGACTGTGGATTGAGGCCACCAAAAAGCGTAAAGATGTTGCCCAGGACCAGCCAGCGCTTCTGAGTGACGGCGCAGGCCTTGGGGAAACCGGTGGTACCCGAGGTATAAATATATACTATGATATCATCGCTGGTGACCTGCCCCGTGGATAGCGGATTATCGGTGTTCTGCGTGCCCAGCAGACTTCTGATATCCTCCAATCCTGGCGGCAGCTCAACGCCCCGCCCCTCGTCCTCAATGAATATTCGGGCGGGAGCAGTCAGTTTGACCTGATCCTTTATCTCCATAAAGGCTGGCAGCAGCTCCCCGCCGACGATCAGGCTGCGGGCATTGCAGATATTAAGGGCATGAGCCAGGACCTCGCCCCGTACCCCGTTGTTGATGAGGGAAACGATGATGCCGAGTTTGGATAGACCACTGGCCGCAATCAGGAATTCAGGGCGGTTCTCCATGAGCAGGGCTACTACATCGCCCTTTTTAAAGCCCATGCCGGCAAAAAGGTTGGAATAGCGATTGGCTTCCTCGTTCAACTCGCGGAAGGTGATGAAGCGATCCTCGAAGATCAAGGCAGTGGCATCAGCACGTTGGACGGCCTGTCTCTCCAGCTCCGAACCGAGAGACATGAACTGGGTTTCCTTCAGCAGACCGATGGTCTGCACGGGATCATGTTGTAAAACAGCATTCTCCAATCAGACTACCCCCTTTAATATTTTTGCCCGTGGACAAAACTAACCTCTTTCTCTCTATAACTATGCGGTTTATTATAGAGATTTCCACGCGGCGGCAGTTTCTCCTGCTGACAAATAAAGAGGGCAGCCCCGGTTCACTGAAGAAGCTCTATCAATTTCCCGGGGTCGGTGGTCGGCTGCTGGCAGGCAAAACCGGTACAAACATAAGCCGTGGATTGGCCGCCGACTTTCGACATATCCCGCACGAAGGGAACTATCTTTTCAATGGATCCCGCTTGATTGGTCACATCTTTTAAAACCACCAGGCTGGCAGGCAGAAAACGCTGGTTCACCAACTGGATCATAGATTTGGTATGGGCATCGGCAGCATCACCCACGATAACGATCTCCTGGCCGGGCTGGCGATAGAAAAGCATAGAAATAAGGAAAAAAGTATGCCCACCGGGCATTTGTCTAATGCTTCCGTCAAAATGATCTATAGTTCTGGATGCCTTTTCTTCCAGTGTGGAATCACCGGTCAAGCGAGCCAGACGCAGCAGATTGAGGACAGCTACCGAATTGGAGGACGGTATAGCCCCGTCGTAGATCTCCTTGGGCCGGGCCAGCAACTCTTCAGCATCACTGCCATAAAGGAAGAAGCCGCCGTTTTCCTCATCCCAGAAATAGCGGATCATTTCAGCATTGAGTTCCAGCGCCAGTTCCAGGTAAGCGGGATCCATCCCGACTTGATACAGCTCTATCAACCCCCAGATCAGGCAGGCATAATCAAGAGCATATGCCGGGTACAGGGCCTCTCCCTCGCGGTATCGTGCCAATAGTCTCCCATCCTCCCGGCGCAGATTTTTCTTGATAAACTTCACTGCCCGTTCGGCCGCCTCACGGTAACTGCTATCTTCCAGTACCCGAGAGCCAAAAGACAAAGCCGCGATCATCATCCCGTTCCAGGCAGTGAGGATCTTATCATCCTTGTGCGGGTGGACCCGTTTTTCCCGTGCCATAAACAACTTCTGCCGCCAGGGTTCCAGACGGCAGCGCTCATTCGCGCCAGGCAGCCGTTCCAACAGGTTGGCTATACTTCGGCCCTCGAAGTTGCCTTGCTCCGATATATCATAGATCCGGCAGAAATCCGCACCGTCATCCCCTCCGAGGATCTTCCTGATCTCCCCCGGTCTCCATAGGTAAAACAAGCCTTCC
Source organism: Deltaproteobacteria bacterium (assembly GCA_050258735.1). Taxonomy (GTDB): domain Bacteria; phylum Bacillota; class Syntrophomonadia; order Syntrophomonadales; family Syntrophomonadaceae; genus Syntrophomonas_A. The sequence goes on from JBLMZJ010000052.1 coordinate 20,716, forward strand.
TCGCCTTCGGAATCGGCGTCTTCTGCGGAATAAAACCCGCCTTCGGGGGCGGTCATGTCACGCAGAACATAGGTAAAGATCTCCCGGGCCACCCGGGCATAGATCTCTTTACGGGTAAGCTGATAGGCCTCCAGGTAGGCCAAAGCCAGCAGGGCATTATCATAAAGCATCTTCTCAAAATGGGGCACCAACCAGCGGCGGTCGGTGGAATAACGGGCGAAACCGAAGCCGATGTGGTCATAGATCCCGCCCTGGTACATGGCTTCAAGAGTTTTCTCCACCATCTCCAGGGCTTCCGGGTCCTTGGTCAGTTTATAGTAACGCAGCAGGAAATACAGGTTATGCGGAGTTGGGAACTTGGGTTGGGAGCTAAATCCTCCGTAACGACGGTCGAAGGCCTTTTGGAAATAGTCGAAAGCCTGATCAAAGACCTTGGAACCTATATCTCCGCTGTCGTTCTTCTCTTCCCGATTAAGCCAGTCGGCTATCTTCTCGCTGGATTCTATAACCGATTCCCGTTCCTCGCGCCAAAGCGCGGCAATCTGCGGTAATAGCTGCATCAATCCCTTCATCCCATGGCCGGGATTCTTGGGAATATAGGTGGCGGCAAAGAAAGGTTTTTTCTCCGGGGTCATAATAATAGTCAGCGGCCAACCGCCGGACCCGGTCAATCCCTGACAGACCTCCATATAAATATGGTCTATATCCGGCCGCTCCTCCCGGTCCACTTTTATGGCTACATAATCGCGGTTGAGCAATGCCGCAACCTCTTCATCCTCGAAGGATTCCCGCTCCATGACATGACACCAATGGCACGTTGAGTAGCCGATGCTGAGGAATATAGGCTTGTCTTCAGTTCCAGCTCGGTCAAAGGCTTCTTCACCCCAGGGGTACCAGTCAACCGGATTGTGGGCGTGCTGCAATAAATACGGGCTTTTCTCCATCGCCAATCTATTCGTTTTCCGGATTTTCTCTTCGGGAATCGTCACTTTCAAGTCTCCTTTACAAGGATATTTTTTATATTCTTGCCGAAGTAAGTTTTGCCTATGTGCTGTGAAAGCTCAAGATTTCCTCCCGTTCTCGCTTTAAATAAATTGCAGAGTAGAAAATTCAGAAGTTATGATCAGCATTACTAATTTTCTGGTATATGCAGGGATCTAATAAATAATACGAAGATCTTTAAGGTTTTAAAGGAATTATAAAGAAAATGTTGAAATTATAAGATTATTGTTTTCAGCCAGTTAACAAAATAACGTTTATAAGGTGGTAGTATGTTCCAGCAACTGATCGTACATAAAAGAATCTTATTAATAGCATTTATGCTGCTGGGAATGGTGATCGCCACGCGCATTCCGCCTGCCGAAGCCGCAACCATTACAACAAATACTGATAAGCCACCCGCAAAAACCATTTTTAATGATGTATCTAATATCGACCCCAACTTGATATATATCAACTACCTAAATCAAAGAAACATTATGAAAGGCTTCTCTGATGGCAGCTACCATCCCCAGGAAGGACTCACCCGGGCTCAAGCCGCTGTTGTAGTTGCTAAAGCAGCCGGGCTCAATCCCGTCTCCCCTGAAAAAAGCAGCTTCACGGATGTGCCCCTTGACCATTGGGCAGCCGCATATATAGAGTCCGCGAGAAACGCAGGATACATATCTGGTTTCCCCGATGAAACTTACCGGCCCGATGATAAACTCACCCGTACCCAGGGCATAAGCCTGATCATGCGCCTTAGCAAAGAAAAAGAAAGAGCTGTTCTGCCAATTATTAATGATATGAAAGAAGACCACTGGGCGGCCGGCGATATGGCAACCGCCATGGAACTGAATATGATAGGGATATCCAGGAATGGTACGCAGGTTTATCCTGATGCCAAAATGACTCGTTCTAACTTCGCTCGCGCCCTTTCCATACTTCTTACCAGGGATCCGGTATTATGCCAAACCAAGTTGACTGGTAAAGCCAAGGGAATCATAGGAACTGTCTCCCTTACCCGAAACGGAATAAGCAAAGCATTAAAAGACGATATGATCATAAACGAAGGAGACATTATCAGGACTGATAGAAACGCAAAGACCCAGATTGAGTATCCGGACGGTTCTAGTTCTCTAATAGAGGAAAATAGCGAATTAATCATCAAGAGATCAGACGGCCGAAACTATATTAAACAAGATGGTACTCCCGGAGTAGCAATAGAATTCTTAGATATAGAAATGAAGCAGGGAACCCTCTTCGGAGCCCTGGCGACCAAACGGCAGGAAGAGCAGACCACAGAAGAAAATAAAGAATCGGCAATCTCCAAGCGATTGGCCTCGCTGGGCAACCTGAGGTTACTTGCCGCCGGGGAGCAACGAGACCAGCCCTGGTACAGAACCGCTGAAAAGAAAAAGGTCAAGGTTAGAGTAGATATGCCGTGGGGCGTAGCCGCTATTAGAGGAACCTTTTATAAAGTTACGGTAAACCAGGATGGAAGCTGCAAAGTGGCTTGTTTGACCGGCAGCGCCGAAGTTACCAGCAATAGCGGATCAACGGTAGCACTAACCGCTAATCAGAACAGCGCCATTACCTCAGAGGCTAATAATCCAGCCCCGGCTGGCAACATGAGCAAGGATGAGGTCAAAGCATTCACATGGGAACAACAATGGATAGTGAACACATCAATAAATATTGATGTTTGCAAAGAAGCTGTATATGAAATCATTATCGAAGTACCCGGAACCGAGCCGCAAGAAAATAATCCAGAAAATGCCCAGCAAAACATCCAACATGAGGTTGTTACTACACTGGAAGTAATAATCGATGCACTATCAGACGCTGGTATCAATCTAAACAGTGAAACCATTGAAAGCATAAAGAATCAATTGCAACAAATACAAGAAGAATTAAACCCCTATCAAAACCAGGATATCGTAACAAAGATAGAACAGTCTAACAATACTAACCAAACCTCAAGCGATAATACCTCTAACAATACAGTATATAATAGCAGCAGCATCAGCCCGACCCTGGCAACCTTCTACAATACCTCGGTTCAGACTGATGGACCAATCACTGTTCCCCTGGTCGGCAACCTGGATTGTTCATATTATATACCGCAGATAACCACAGCCGGTGTTACAACTGACATCGATCCGACTATATGTGGTTTCAACGCTCAATTCCCTGCTGCTACCGATGATGCGAAA
>JBLMZJ010000053.1:0-7163 GCA_050258735.1 Deltaproteobacteria bacterium
CAGGATATATATAAGCCAACTTCGCAAGAAGATAGAGAAAGATCCCAACCAGCCGCGCTTTATTCTGACCGAACCCGGGGTGGGCTACCGTTTCGAGGTATCGGATTAAGGCTTAACTATATCCAGCCGCCAGCAAAGCCGATACCGGCCAGCAGCACCATGGCCTCGACTATCCTAATGAACCAAACCCGGGGAAGGCGGTCAACGATCTTTTTACCGGCATACGAACCAAATACCATGACCAGTCCCATAGAAAGACCTACTATGAGGGTATCCCACCCCAACAAGGCATACCTCGAATAGACAATACCCTTGGTAATATGCATCACTACAGCAGTCATCGCTTCACTGGCTATATAGGCCGACCCTGCCAGACCATAATCCAGGAAAAAAGGCGCCACCAGCGGGCCGACCGTTCCCACCACTGCCGACAGCCACCCGAACACCGCCCCCAGGAGTGTAAAATAGGGCAATCGCATATGCACCGGTTTCAATCCGGAATGACGATAGATCAGGGTAAACAGCAGGAATACCCCCAGGCCGGTTTTCAGCCAATTCGCCTGCAGGGAACTGAACATCGCCGCTCCTATGATCGCCGACGGGATACAACCCAAACAAAAATAGCCCACTACCGGCCAGTCGATAGTATGCCGTCCGAACCAGGCTCTTGAAGCATTCCCGAATAACTGAGCTACAGTTAAAATTGGGACTGCTGCCTTGATGCCGAAGAGGTGCACAACCAGCGGCAGGAGGATAACGCTGCCGCCAAAACCGGCGACAGCGGCAATTATAGCGGCTATCAGGCTAAGGCCCAGGAGCTCCACTCCCGGCCAACCCAACAAAATAGAAAAATCCACTATCATGTACCTTTCCCAAGCGGTCCATTTAAAAAACTATCAGTAATATTGTATAATCAGGCAAGTAAAATGGGAAGCGGGATAACAAGATGGATCAGCAGCAGAGAGTTCTGGACCTGCTGGATGCCATGGGTATCAAGTATGATATTTTGCGGCACCGGGCGGCGTTTACCGTCAAAGATATGGACGAATTGGAACTGGACCGCTATGGATATGGGGTAAAAAATCTGTTTGTCCGTGACTCTTCCGGCAAAAGGCTCTTCCTGATCGCTCTGGGCAAGGATAAACGGGCCGATCTGAAAGGGATCCAAAAACAACTCGGATGCAGCCGTTTGAGTTTTGCCTCCGAGGAAAGTCTGTTTGAAAACCTGGCGATCACCAAGGGTTCGGTTTCTCCCCTGGCGATCATCAATGATGCAAGCCGTGCGGTGGAGATGGTCATGGACCAGGACTTAAAGGGAAAAGAAAGATTGGGGCTGCACCCCAATGATAATACCGCAACACTCTGGATCTCTTTTGACGCCCTGCAAAGGATCATCGAAAACAGCGGTCACGACATCAAGTTTATCAATGTTTAAACCCCTTTTGCTTCAATTGGTCTTATAAAACGTTCGTCATTTCCCGGATTAAAACAGAAAGCCCCGGAATGTAAGCACTGCTTTTTATCAATACCTGCATTCCGGGTGCGATCCCGGTAGCATTTTTAATTAGATTTCAACTGTCTGCGCGGGTTTAAAAACCCTGTGCCAGATCCTTCGGCATTATTACCGGGCCTACAGCCATCTTATATACTGCCGGTATCACCGGCCCCAGGTCCTGATAGCTGGTCCCCGGGACATAGGCACTGCTGGGCAGCACCCGGCGTGCGCCAGCAAAATGCTCTCCATACCAGTAGGTAAAACTGGTGGTGATGCCGATGGCAGTCGGATTGCCTTTACATGTCTGGATTATAGCCGGTTTATTGTTCAGTTTGCCCATATAGATAGCTACATGTCCGATATAACGATTACCGCTGCTATCCTCTTTCCAGAAGGTCATGATATCGCCGGGTTTCAGCTTGTCTACCCCTACCAGCGTGTACTTTTTGGTACTCCCGGTCTGCTTCCTGGAATATACCCCGGAAACCGAACGCCCTACCGTATTGTACTTCCGAGCGGCGGAGGTAATGCTGTAACCTAAATCCTTATAGACCAATGATACGAAGTTGGAGCAGTCTATGTAACCGGTAGTGGGATATTTAGTGTGGCCATAGACCATATAGCCGTACTTCATGTACCATATCGCCCGGGCTACCAAGGCCTGAGCCGGACTGTTGTCAAAACTGGTCCTGAACGCTGCCATGATACTGGAATCAGGCACCGGTTCAGGAGCTGCCAGAACTGGTTCCGCGGAAATCCCCTCATCAACAGATTCTGCAGGTTGGACCTCATCTGTTTGCGCCTCAGCCGGTGCAGGTTCTGCCGCCGGGATCTCGGCCGGTACGGTCTCAACGGGCTGAATCGTCTGTTCCGGCAAAGCTTCAATAAATCTTGGAATGGGCACTATAGTCCCATCCGGATAGGTTATCACCGGCTGTCCGCTGCCGGCAGCTGTCTGACCCGTACTCCCCTCCTGACCTCCATTGATGGTAATCGTGACCGCTCCTGATGGTACTACCATCAGCAAGACCATAACTAAACTCAGCAGGACTGGTGTCAACTTGACCATTGTCCTCTTCTGCATACGTTGTCCTCCTCATAAGAATCAAAACTCTATCATTGCTGCAGCAGATCGAAACATGGTCAGAATGTACATTCTAATTTATGCAGGGTATGCCAGGCACCTAACTATAATGGTTCTATTTCCATACGGCGATACCTCTATGTAAATGTTGCCAGTACACCACGCGAGGCCTTGTCAGGCCGTGGTTTCGGCGCAACAAGACCATGGTCATGGGCGAAAATGTGACTGCTGGCATAGTTATAGCTTAATTGGGAGGGCAAGGAATAGCTGAGATACAATTGGGCACTCTACAAGTAGAAATCCCAAAAACAAAGATAGGAAAGGAGTATGACTGTGAACCTAAACATGGTAGAACTGCAGAACCTGAGACACCTTATCTCCGAGCATGCGAATGTTGAGAAAAAACTTAATTTCTATGCCGAACAGGCCAGTGATCCTCAGGTGAGACAGATGTTCCAGCAGTCGGCCCAATCTTGCAGCCAGACCCGGCAGAAGCTGATGACTTTCTTAGGATAAGGAGATGATATAGTGACCAGACATATGCAGGATAAAGAAATGGTAAATGACGTGCTGTCCTCCGTAAAAGGCAGCCTGACCACCTATTCCACTATTATCAGTGAGACCGCTAATGCCCAGCTGCGGCAGACCCTTCAGCAGATCAGGAATTCCGACGAGCAGTTCCAGTACCAGTTATTCCAGATGGCTGAACAGAAAGGCTTCTATACCCCTGCCGCTCAGGCATCCAGTAGTGAAGTCCAGCAGGTAAAATCCCAGGTCTCCTCTTCTTAGAGGACCGGTCAAATTTAAATACAGAGGGAGTCAGGAAACTCTTGACTCCCTCTTACTGTTTTCTGAACAAGATCACTGTTGAAACAATGGGCCTTTTTGTGTTGGACCTATCCCCTGATAAGACAAAATAAATGCCCTTGGACATAATACTCTGATAACCCAGAAATTATTGGGATACTAAATTTTTTATCATTATGATGGCAATAGCAAATAATACTATTCCCGCTAAAACCATTATTGCTGGTCGGTTTTTCATAAATTTCCCGGAGTAACCCATAAGATATGCTTCAGATGAAAAAAAAGCAATCAACAGAACGGGACTTAGAATAAATATAAATATAATAATAATTACTGCCTTCACAAATCATTTTCCCCCATTGAATTGTTGGTTTAAAATAGGGAAACATGGAGGAAGAAAAAAGAACATCCCCTTGTTTCCTCAAAACCATTTAAGCCCCGGGGAAGATTGCCGCGTCGCTCTGCTCCTCGCAATGACATTTTGGGATTACCGGGCATATTATGAAAGCCAGTTTGTACATATAATCCGTGTTCATCTGTGCCGAAGGCATCTGTGTTCATCTGTGTTAATTCGTTTCCCCTTGACTCTTTGATTATGTTGCATCTTACGCCATCTGCGAAAGAATATTTATCAATTCTTACGCATGGAGTCGACCAGTGCGCCGTCGGAAGTGAACATGCGTTTATATGAAAGCCCCACGATAGCCAAACAGCCAATGGCAGTAGCTGCAGCGATCATGACCATTACTACGAATTGATACCGGACCGCCAGGGCCGGGGACATTCCGGCCAGGATCTGGCCGGTCATCATACCGGGCAAACTGACTATCCCTACAATCATCAGTCCGTTTATGGTAGGCATCATGCCTGCCCCTACCGATTTGCGCAGGTATTCAACTATGGATTCCCAGGGGCTGGCCCCAAAGGCCAGCATCTGTTCCACTTGTTCCACGTGGGCGTGGATCTCCGAATAGAGACGGTCCAGGGAGAGAGCTATCGCGTTCATAGAGTTGCCCATTATCATGCCGAAAATAGGGATTAGCACCTGGGCATTGTACCAGGGATGGGGTCCGATTATCACGACTACAACGATCAGACCTACGATAAAGGTGCTGGCGGTAAGCGAGAAAAATGAAGCCACAGACGGATTATGCGGTGCTTTCTTGACCCGCCGCGTCGCCTCCCGGCTGGCTATATAACACTGCAGCAGTACCAGCGGGATGATCACCGCCAGAGTATTCAACTTGAAGATGTAAGTCAAGATATAACCGATCAGGGTCAACTGAATAAAAGCGCGCAAGGTGCCCCAAAGAAGAGATTTGATCAGACCCAGCCCGAGCAGGGCTGATATGATGCCGGTGATCAGTACCAGGATAAATGAAAGTGACAACTGCCAATATGAGATCGGAATGTATCCGCTGTGCGCCATCATACTCCCTCCCTGACCGTTATATTCAAAACAGAGACCCCCGGCAGACTCTCCAGGTCTTCATCATTGTGCGAGACCATGACGACCCCCCGGTTATCATCTGCATTCACCCAATCGCTTATCAGCTGCATCGCGCGGTTGCGGTTCTCGCCATCCAGATAGGCAGTCGGTTCATCCAGCAAGAGGATCTGCGGATCGATCAACATGGCCCGGACCAGGGCCATGCGGGCAGCCTCACCGCCGGACAGAGTAGCCGCGCTCTGAGCCAACAGATTTGCGGGGATATCCGTCTTTCCCAACAAGGTCAAGGCCCGGCTCCGGTCGAAGCCCGCTTTTCCTTGAAGCGCTCTCAAGCCGAACGGGATCTGCAGATTATCCTCCAGACTGCCGCCGAATACTGCCGGCTTCTGCGGTACGTAGTGTACCAGACGCCGCCACTCAGAGGAGGAAAAGGACATCCAGTCCCTGCCCTGCAGATAGACGTGCCCGCCCTGCGGCTGTACCAGACGGGCCAACGTCTTGAGAAGGGTCGACTTTCCGACACCGGAAGGACCCTTCAGAACCAGGACCATTCCGGTCTCCAGGATGGCCGATTCCATAACATAGCGCCCCTGCTCGCCCTCGAAATGACGGCGCAATTCTTTAAATTCCAGCAAGCTGCTCATTTGTTGCCCTCTTCTCCCAGCACTTCATGCACCAGTTCCTTCAACATTATCCGGCCCTCGGCCAAGGCCTCACGCCCGCCTGGGGTTATACCGTAATAAACCCGCATCTTTCCTCCCACATTCTCCCGCCGGGATTCCAGGTACCCCTCTTTTTCCATCTGGTGCAGGATGGGATAAACCGTGCCGGGGCCTGCTTTATAGCCATGGCGCCGCAGCTCCTCGATTATCTCCATACCGTATATGTTTTCCCGGGAGGCATGAAAGAGTATATGCATCCTGATGAAACCGTGAAAAATCTGCTTGAGCATTTGTCTTCCTCGTTATCGTCTTTCGATATCGTGATCCGATATTGTATACAATTATAGTACTTGATCGATTTTAAGCAAGCAAATAAATTAGGGCCAGCAATCGCTGGCCCTCAGACCGTCAAAAAAAGCGAATCTCGTTGTTACTTCGCAAGCCCCGCTCAATTAACGTACCCCATGTACGCTTCAATCGCGGGACTCGCTCGCGCCTTAGTTATAAGGTTCTGCAAACGGGGTCATCGAAGACTTACTAAACCCGAATATTGAGGTGGCTTATCATTCTCGCCTCAACTGAAAAATCTCCTTTCGTAACTTATCTTCACTCTTTTTGATCGGACTGCCTATTTCTTGATAAGCCGAAGGGCCAGCAATCGCTGGCCCTTCAAATGCTTGGTTTTTTTAGTGAACCGGTCTCTTCTTTTCTCCGCCTCGAGACCTTACGGGCTTCCGTTTCTTCTCGCCCTGCATCTTGCTTGATGCCTCATATACCTCGTCTATGTGGTCCATGGGCACCTCCACATAACTGCAATTGCGCTGGATCTCAATATCGCCTATCTGACCAGGCCTGAGGCTGGTATTGGCCACGATCAGTTCGACCAGCCGCCGCGGACTCATACCCTGATTTTTACCCAACGGTACTTCGACGTGTGCTCTCATATCGTCGGGGATGTTTTCCTCCATCTCGATATGAAATTCCATTGTCTCCAGTTCAGCCTCGTCCTCAGCCAGTATCTTGAGGGCCGCGGCAAAGATCTTGCGGGCATCATCACTCTCCAGGATATCCCGGGCCATATTGTCATAGGGGCCCAGCGGACCGCGTGCAATCTCCCTGAGCCGGCCCAGCAGGCGATCCTTCTGTATCGATATAGAACTCTCGGCCTCCGGCAGACTGGCCGACTCGATGCGCTTACCGATATGCCGCTCAATATTACGCAGGAGACGGGTCTGATAGGGCTCCACCAGACTGATGGCAACTCCGCCCCTCCCGGCACGGCCGGTACGACCGACACGGTGGATATATGAATCCATGTCTTCGGGCAGATCAAAATTGAAAACATGAGTTATATGCTCGATATCCAAGCCCCGGGCAGCCACGTCAGTAGCCACCAGGATCCTGGACCTTCCCTGACGGAAACGCTGCATGGTATTGTCCCTTTCCCGCTGAGACATGTCCCCGTGCAGGGCATCAGCGCTGTAACCCCGGCGGTTCAAAACCCGGGCCAGTTCATCGGCTCCCTTTTTAGTGCGGCAGAATATCAGGCTGACCTTGGGCTGCTCCAGATCGAGTATACGGCACAGACCAGCTATCTTCTGGCGGGAGGGCACGATATAATAGCGCTGCTGTAGCAGGGCAATGGTCTTCACCTCGGGTTCGACC